>NZ_JBFUID010000037.1:0-66175 GCF_056402055.1 Pseudomonas sp. P4_C4
CACGATCAACGCCAGCACCGCGAGGATGATGATCATGATCAGGAAGCAACCGAACAGCGCGATGGTCCCGGGGATGCGGCCCATTTCCTCACGGACCATGTCGCCCAGCGAACGGCCGTTGCGGCGGGTGGACATGAACAGGACCATGAAGTCCTGCACCGCACCGGCCAGCACCACGCCAGCAATCAGCCACAGCGTGCCGGGCAAGTAGCCCATCTGCGCCGCCAGCACCGGACCGACCAGCGGACCTGCGCCAGCGATGGCCGCAAAGTGGTGACCGAAGAGTACGTGTTTGTTGGTCGGCACGTAGTCCAGACCATCGTTGTTGAGCACAGCCGGAGTGGCCCGATTGGGATCGAGCTGCATCACTTTATTGGCGATGAACAGGCTGTAGTAGCGGTAGGCAACAAGGTAGATGGCGACGGCTGCGACTACGATCCACAGGGCGTTGATCGCTTCGCCGCGGCGCAGGGCCACGACACTCAGCGCAATCGCTCCCAGGACAGCCACGGCAAACCAGGCGAGGTGTTTAGCCAGACGGGGCATAGCGTGTCTCCTGCCGACAGCCAGTGACTGCGGCGGTAATTTTTATAATTGTGTCCGCGGTGCGGAGCTGGCCCAATATCTGCGCATGGCGTCCACAAATAAATCCGCGTTACTACGTACGTGGTGTCTACGTAGTTCTACGTAGAACACGCCCCACCCCTTGTAGGAGCGAGCTTGCTCGCGAAAAAGGTACAGCCGACGCCACTCAGCGCCTGGAATACCGTCGCGAGCAAGCTCGCTCCTACAAGGCGCCTCTTTGGCATATGATCCCGAGCCTTCGCGCGGGCAGGAGTCAACATGCAGCTCAAACACAAGATCGTCGCCCTCGGGATTCTGCCGCTGGTGCTGGCCATTGCCGTCATCTGCGCGCTGGTGATATCCCTCAACCGCCAATTGGGCGACCAACAGGCGCAACTGATCGAAGACAGCATTCTGGCGAGCAAGCGCGCGGAGCTGAAAAACTACGTGGAAATGGCCCAGAGCCTGATCGAGCCGCTGTACGACGACGGCCACGGTGATGCCCACGCCCAGCAACAAGTGCTGGAAGAACTGCGCAAGCTCAGCTTCGGCATCAACGGCTACTTCTTCGTCTACGACCACGAAGGCCGCAGCCTGATGCATGCCCGCCAGTCGGAACTGGTGGGCCAATACCTGTGGGACATGAAAGACCCCCACGGCCTGCCGGTGATTCAGGCGCTGCTGAAAAGTGCGCAATCGGGCGAAGGTTTTCAACGCTACGCCTGGAACAAACCCTCCTCCGGCCAAGTGACCGACAAACTCGCCTATGTGGTGATGCTCGATCGCTGGGGCTGGATGCTCGGCACCGGCATCTACCTCGAAGACGTCGAGCGCGCCACCCAGCAGGCCCGTGCCGAAGTGGCCATGGGCATCCGCAAGACCATGATGGCGATTGCCGTGGTCGCCCTGGTCGCGGTGCTGTTCGTGTTCGCCACCGGCATGACCCTCAATGTCAGTGAGCATCGACTGGCAGACAAGAAACTGCAGCGCCTGACCCAGCGCATTGTCAGCCTGCAGGAGGAGGAACGATCACGGGTGTCCCGCGAGTTGCACGACGGCATCAGCCAGGTGCTGGTTTCGATCAAGTTTCAGTTCGAACTGGCCAGCCATCTGCTGGAACGCGGACAAGCCAACGACAAGGGCTTGAATACATTAAAAGAAGCCACCGAGCGCCTGGGCGATGCCATCGGCGAAGTCCGCAGTCTATCCCACGACCTGCGCTCATCCTTGCTCGACACCCTTGGCCTGCCAGCGGCCATCGGCCAATTGGCCGCCGAATTCGAGCAGCGCAGCGGGCTGAGCGTGACCTATGACGAAAATGAATTCGACTGCCAACTGGTCGACGGCGCCGCTGTTGCACTGTTCCGCATCGTCCAGGAAGGCCTGACCAATATTGAACGCCATGCGCAGGCGAAGAACGTGTCCATTACCCTGCGCGGCTGCGAACAATCGGTGCGACTGACCGTGGTCGATGACGGTATCGGTTTCAACGTCGCCCAGGTCGAACGTCGTCAGGCCGGCATTGGTTTGCGTAACATCCGCGAACGCGTCGAACATTTTGGCGGACGCTTCGATTTGATCTCGATGCCGGGCAGAAGCGAACTAGACGTGCTGCTGCCGATGAAACCTGGCGCAAAGCGCTGATCCGGCCCCAAAAAACTACAAGAGTGAACAGCTGCGATGAACCTGCCCTCCCCGATCCGCGTCGCCCTGGTCGACGATCACTCCCTGGTCCGCGACGGCATCAAGGCGCTGCTGGCCGTGATGTCGCCCCTGGAAATGGTCGGCGAAGCGGAAAACGGCGCCGAGGCCATCGAGATGGTCGGACGTTGCCAGCCGGACCTGCTGCTGGTCGACATCAGCCTGCCGGACATGAACGGCCTGGAACTGACCCGCGTGCTGCGCAGCCAATACCCGTCGCTCAAGGTGCTGGTGCTGAGCATGTACGACAATTACGAATACGTCAGTGAATCGGTGCGCTCCGGCGCCAGCGGCTACGTGCTGAAGAACGCCCCGTCACGTGAAATCATCGCCGCCATCGAGGCCATCAGCAGCGGCGGAACCTTCTACAGCGCCGAAATCGCCCAGCGGCTGATCGCCGACAGGAACACCGACAACGAACTGACCCCGAGGGAAAGCCAGGTGCTGTCGAAGATGGCGCAAGGGTTGAACAACAAGGAAATGGCCCGGGAACTGGACATCAGCGTGCGCACGGTGGAGACACACCGCTTGAGCATTCGGCGCAAGCTCAACATCGACAAGCCGGCGGCACTGGTCAAGTACGCCATCGATCACGGGCTGATTTCCCGCTAACCCCTCCCTCCAGCTCCTACAGGTTTCGTACGGCCGAAAATTTCTTTCCTCCCTACCACCCGACGAGAAACTCACTCAAGGGACTTGCGTCATCGGTATTATGGTATACCATCAGACGCACAGACACCCAAAACCTCCTATGGAGCAGCTCATGAGTTTCGAAATCCGCAAGATCGTCAGCTATGTCGAAGAAACCTTTATTGAAGGCGGCAAAGCCACCGATAAGCCCGTGACCATGGTCGGTCTGGCCGTGGTTATGAAGAACCCCTGGCTGGGCAACGGTTTCGTCGAAGACCTGAAACCACAGATCCGCGCCAACTGCTCCGACCTCGGCGCACTGATGGTCGAGCGCCTGGTGGGCATCATCGGCGGTGCCGAGAAAATCGAGGCTTACGGCAAGGCTGCGGTGGTCGGTGCCGACGGCGAGATCGAGCACGCTTCGGCGGTGATCCACACCCTGCGCTTCGGCAACCATTACCGCGAAGCGGTCAAGGCCAAGAGCTACCTGAGCTTCACCAACAAGCGCGGCGGCCCGGGCACCTCGATCCAGATCCCGATGATGCACAAGGACGACGAAGGCCTGCGTTCGCACTACATCACCCTGGAAATGCAGATCGAAGACGCCCCGCGTGCCGACGAAATCGTTGTGGTCCTTGGTTGCGCCGACGGCGGCCGCCTGCACCCGCGCATCGGCAACCGCTACATCGACCTGGAAGAACTGGCAGCCGAAAAAGCCCAGTAACCGGCCAGCAGAACGACAACAAGAAGGCATTGCAGGAGCGCTCCATGATTCGGCTCACCGCTGAACTCACCCCGGCTGGCACCAGTTACCTGGCGACCGGCCAAGGCCAGCCCGTGGTCTTGATCCACGGCGTGGGCCTGAACAAAGAAATGTGGGGCGGCCAGATCGTTGGCCTGGCCACGAAGTACCGCGTCATCGCCTACGACATGCTCGGCCATGGCGCCAGCCCGCGCCCGGAAAGCGGCACGCCGCTGCTCGGCTATGCCGACCAGTTGCTGGAGCTGCTCGACCACCTGCAATTGCCCAAGGCAACGGCGATCGGTTTTTCCATGGGCGGGCTGGTGGCGCGGGCGTTTGCCCTGCACTACCCGCAACGCCTGGAAGGCCTGGTGGTGCTCAACAGTGTTTTCAACCGCAGCGCCGAACAGCGCGCCGGGGTCATCGCCCGCACCAGCCAGGCCGCCGAACACGGCCCGGACGCCAATGCCGAAGCGGCGCTGTCACGCTGGTTCAGCCGTGAATACCAGGCCGCGAACCCGGCGCAGATCGCCGCGATTCGCCAGACCCTGGCCGGCAATGACCCTCAGGGTTACCTGACCACTTACGAACTGTTCGCCACCCAGGACATGTACCGCGCCGACGACCTGGCCAGCATCCAGGTACCGACGCTGATCGCCACCGGCGAACTGGACCCCGGCTCGACCCCGGAAATGGCCCGGCAACTGGCCGAACGCATTCCCGGTGCGACCGTTGCCGTGCTCGCCGAGCAACGGCATATGATGCCCGTAGAGTCTCCGCGCCTGGTCAACCAGCTGTTGCTGGAGTTTCTGCAGACCGCGCACTCCAAACAAAACCAGATCAAGGGGATCGTTGCATGACACTCGCACGCTTCCAGATGTGCATCGGCGGTGAATGGGTCGATGCCCTGTCCGGCAAGACCTTCGAAAGCCTCAACCCGGCGCTGGCCGAGCCTTGGGCCGAATTGCCCGATGCCGACGAAGCCGATGTCGAACGCGCCGTGCAGGCGGCACAGACGGCTTTCGACAGCCCGGCATGGCGCGGTTTGACCGCCACCGCTCGCGGCAAATTGCTGCGACGCCTGGGCGACCTGATCGCCGAGAACAAGGAACAACTGGCGCAGCTGGAAAGCCGCGACAACGGCAAGCTGATCCGCGAAACCCGTGGCCAGGTTGGTTATCTGCCGGAGTTCTTCCACTACACCGCAGGCCTGGCGGACAAGCTCGAAGGCGGCACCCTGCCGCTGGACAAGCCGGACCTGTTTGCCTACACCGTGCACGAAGCCATGGGCGTGGTCGCGGCGATCATTCCGTGGAACAGCCCGCTGTACCTGACGGCGATCAAATTGGCCCCGGCCCTCGCCGCGGGCAACACCATCGTGATCAAGCCGTCGGAACACGCCTCGGCGACCATCCTCGAACTCGCGCGCCTGGCGCTGGAAGCCGGGATTCCGCCGGGGGTGGTCAACGTCGTCACCGGTTACGGCCCAAGCACCGGTGCCGCCCTCACCCGTCATCCCCTGGTGCGCAAGATCGCCTTCACCGGCGGCGCGGCCACGGCGCGGCATGTGGTGCGCAGCAGCGCCGAGAACTTCGCCAAACTGTCGCTGGAGCTGGGGGGCAAATCGCCGAACATCATCTTCGCCGACGCCGACCTCGACAGCGCGATCAACGGTGCCATCGCCGGGATCTATGCCGCCTCCGGGCAGAGCTGCGTCTCCGGTTCGCGCTTGCTGGTGCAGGACGAGATCTACGACGAGTTCGTCGGCCGTTTGGTGGAACGCGCCCGGCGCATCCGCATCGGCAACCCCCAGGACGACAGCAGCGAAATGGGCCCGATGGCCACCGCGCAGCAACTGGCCGTGGTCGAAGGCCTGGTGGCCGACGCGATTGCCGAAGGTGCGCGTCTGCGCCTGGGCGGCAAGCGTCCGCAGAATCTGGGCGACGGCTGGTTCTACGAGCCGACGCTGTTCGAGTGCGACCGCAACTCGATGAAGATCATGCAGGAAGAAGTCTTTGGCCCGGTGGCCTCGGTCATCCGTTTCAAAGACGAAGCCGAAGCGCTGGCGATTGCCAACGACTCGCAGTTCGGCCTCGCCGCCGGCATCTGGACCCGTGACCTGGGCCGCGCCCATCGCCTGGCCCGGGACGTGCGTTCGGGGATCATCTGGGTCAACACCTACCGCGCGGTCTCGGCCATGGCGCCGATCGGCGGCTTCAAGAACAGTGGCTATGGACGCGAAAGCGGCATCGATTCGGTGCTGGCCTACACCGAGCTGAAAACGGTGTGGATCAACCTGTCCCAGGCACCGATGCCTGATCCATTCGTGATGCGCTAGGAGTCCTGGAAAATGATCGAACCCGGCATTTACAAAGACGTGATGAGCTCGTTCCCGTCCGGGGTCACGGTGGTCACCACCCTGGACCCGGACGGCGGCATCGTCGGCATCACCGCCAGCGCCTTCAGTGCGCTGTCGATCGACCCGGCACTGGTGCTGTTCTGCCCCAACTACGGCTCCGACACCTACCCGGTGCTGCGCGACAGCAAGCAGTTCGCGATTCACCTGYTGTCCGCCGACCAGACCGCCGAAGCCTATGCCTTCGCCGGTAAAGGCAAAGACAAGGCCAAAGGCATCGAGTGGCACTTGAGCGAACTGGGCAACCCGATTCTTGCCAAGGCGACGGCGATCATCGAGTGCGAACTGTGGCGCGAATACGACGGCGGCGATCACGCGATCATCGTCGGCGCGGTGAAGAACCTGATCCTGCCCGCGCAACCGGTCACGCCGATGATCTACCACAAAGGCAAGCTGGGGCCGTTGCCCACACTGGCCTGATGCATTGCTTCCTGTAGGAGCGAGCTTGCTCGCGATGGTCGTGAACGATAACGCGTGCTGCCTGGAAACAAGCGTCGCCTTGAAGTTCATCGCGAGCAAGCTCGCTCCTACAGGTAGAGCACAGCAGCCACCTATAATTTTCCCAGGAGCCGGCATGAGCCCAGCAGCCTCGCAACTGTTCCGCCAACAGGCCTACATCAATGGCCAATGGCTGGACGCGCCGGATGGCGCCTGTCAGGACATCTTCAATCCGGCCACCGGTGAACTCATCGGCCGGGTGCCGAACCTCGGCGCCGAACACGCGCGCCTGGCTATCGAGGCCGCCAACAAAGCCTGGCCGGCCTGGCGCGCGCTGACCGCCAAGGAGCGCAGCAATACGCTCAAGCGCTGGCATGCCTTGATGCTGGAAAACGCCGACGCCCTGGCACAAATCCTCACCCTCGAACAGGGCAAGCCACTGACTGAGGCCAAGGGCGAAATCCTCTACGCCGCGAGCTTCATCGAGTGGTTTGCCGAAGAGGCCAAGCGCATCTACGGCGACACCATTCCCAGTCACAAGGGCGATGCGCGCATCGTGGTCAGCAAGGAACCGATTGGCGTCGTCGCGGCCATCACGCCGTGGAATTTCCCGGCGGCGATGATCACCCGCAAGGCCGGTCCGGCGCTGGCGGCCGGTTGCCCGTGCATCGTCAAACCGGCCCCGGAAACACCGTTCTCGGCACTGGCCATGGCCGCACTGGCGGAACAGGCCGGCATTCCAGCGGGCATCTTCAACGTCATCACCGGCGACGCCATCGCCATTGGCGGTGAGCTGACGGCCAGCCCGCAGGTGCGCAAACTGTCATTCACCGGTTCCACGGCCATCGGCAAATTGCTGATGGCCCAGTGCGCGCCGACGCTGAAAAAAGTCTCGCTGGAGCTGGGCGGCAACGCGCCGTTCATTGTCTTCGACGACGCCGATCTGGAGCGCGCCGTTGACGGTGCGCTGATCGCCAAATTCCGCAACGCCGGGCAGACCTGCGTCTGCGTCAACCGCTTCCTGGTGCAGGACGGCATCCACGACGCCTTTGTCGCGCGCCTGGCCGAACGGGTTTCGCAACTCAAGGTCGGCAGCGGTTTCGATGATGGCATCACCCAAGGGCCGTTGATCAATGAGCGTGCCGTGGCCAAGGTGGAAGACCATGTGCAAGACGCCCTGGCAAACGGCGCACAATTGCTGTGCGGCGGCGAACGTCATGCGTTGGGCAATGGGTTCTTCCAGCCAACCGTGTTGGCAGGCGTTACCCCGCAAATGAAAGTCGCCCAGGAAGAAACCTTCGGCCCACTGGCCGCCGTGTTCCGTTTCGACACCGAGGCCCAGGCCGTCGAGATGGCCAACGACACCGAATTCGGCCTCGCCGCCTACTGCTACACCCGCGACCTGGGCCGCGCCTGGCGCATGAGCGAGGCGCTGGAGTACGGCATGGTCGGGATCAACGAAGGGCTGATTTCCACCGAGGTCGCGCCATTTGGCGGCATCAAGTCCTCGGGGCTGGGCCGTGAAGGGTCGAAGTACGGCATCGAGGATTACCTGGAACTCAAATACACCTTGATGGGCGGCCTCTGAGCCCACGGGAGCTACGCAAATGAACAACGAAAAATACGAAAAAGGCCTGAAGATCCGCACCCAGGTGCTGGGCGAAGCCTACGTCAATCGCTCCATCGAGAACGCCGACGACTTCACCCGGCCATTGCAGGAAATGGTCACCGAATATTGTTGGGGTCATGTCTGGGGTCGTGAGGGTTTGTCGCTCAAGGAGCGCAGCATGATCAACCTGGCGATGATCTCGGCCCTCAACCGGCCGCATGAACTCAAGCTGCATGTGCGCGGCGCCTTGCGTAACGGCCTGAGTCGTGAGCAAATACGCGAAATACTGCTTCAGGTCGGCATTTACTGCGGTGTCCCCGCTGCCGTAGACAGTTTCCGGCTCGCCCGTGAAGCCTTCGCCGAAGCCGATGCCGAGGCCTCCAGTTAACCCTTGGCTGTTTGATCTGACCGGGCACCCAGATTCCCGTAATCGAAGTGCTCTTTTTGCATGGACAGCCACAATCAGAGCGGACCCCATGAAACGCCTGCCACTCGACGACAGCTTCAAGGTCAATCGCAACCCCGTTACCCTGCGCGAAATCGTGCTGGATAAACTGCGAAGCGCCATCATGAACTTCCAGCTCCTGCCGGGAGACCGTCTGGTCGAACGCGATCTGTGCGATCGCCTGGGCGTCAGCCGTACTTCCGTGCGCGAAGCCTTGCGTCACCTGGAATCCGAAGGCCTGGTGGAATTCGCCGACGCCAAGGGCCCACGGGTCGCGATCATCACCCTGGCCGATGCCGTGGACATCTACGAGCTGCGCTGCGTACTCGAAGGGCTGATCGTGCAACTGTTCACCCTGCGCGCCAAGGCCAAGGACATCAAGGCCCTGGAAAAAGCCCTGGAAGAAAACCGCAAGGCGCTGAAGGACGGCGAACTGCAACAGGTCATCGACTCGGTCCAGGGTTTCTACGATGTGCTGCTCGAAGGTTCGGGCAATCATGTCGCGGCCACTCAACTGCGCCAGTTGCAGGCACGCATCAGCTACCTGCGCGCGACCTCGGTGTCCCAGCAAAACCGTCGCAGCGCCAGTAACCAGGAAATGGAACGCATGGTCGAAGCGATCAAGGGCGGTGACCCGCTGGCCGCCCACCAGGCGTGCGTCGACCACGTGCGAGCGGCCGCTGCCGTGGCCCTGGACTACCTCAAGCGCAAACAGGAAGAAACCGGCGCCACGCCGCAGATCACCCTGCCCATCGCGCTGAAAGAACCGCGCATAGGTCGCTGAAATGTTCAGCCCGAGCTTTTGCCCCAAGTGTGGCAGCGCAGACCTTAAGTCACAGTTACCGCCGGGCGATACGCACGAGCGCCTGATGTGCCGCGGCTGCGGCTACATCCATTACGTCAATCCGAAGATCATTGCCGGCTGCATCATCGAGCAGGACGGCAAGTACCTGTTGTGCCAGCGCGCGATTCCACCGCGCCCCGGCACCTGGACCCTGCCGGCGGGCTTCATGGAAAGCGGCGAGACCACCGAGCAGGCCGCGCTGCGGGAAGTCTGGGAAGAAAGCGGCGTGCGTGCGGAAATCGTCTCGCCCTATTCGATCTTCAGCGTGCCCAAGATCAGCGAGGTGTACATAATCTTCCGCGCCATCGCGCTGGAGATTACCGGGCAGTACGGCCCGGAAACCCTCGACTACCAATTCTTCGCGCCTGAGGAGATTCCCTGGGACAGCATCTACTACCCGGCGATCCGGCAGATCCTTGAACGTTATATCGAGGAACGTCAGGCTGGGGTGTATGGCATCTACATGGGCAATGACGACAGCGGGAAGATTCACTTTATTCGCTGATAGTTGTGGGTTTTGACCTGCCACCTGTGGGAGCAAGCTTGGTCCGGGCGGCGTTCCGACGATGGCTTTGTGTCAGGTGATGATTGTTTTGTGGGTGTACATATCCGTTGCTGCGGTCACGGCCGCTATTGGTTCCGCCCGTACGGCGGGTCACTTGGAAGAGCGGAACGCCGCCCGGCCCCAAGTAACCAAGGGCTCTTGCCCCTGACGTTCGGCCTCACGAGGGGCGTACACCGCAACAGCGCCCGAGGCGGCCTACCGGCCGGCCTGGTTCGTCATGCGTACGCATTGCCCAGTAGGAGCTGGTAGGAGCTGGTAGGAGCTGTCGAGTGCAACGAGGCTGCGATCTTTTGGCTGTATTACTGACAATCAAGATCAAAAGATCGCAGCCTTCGGCAGCTCCTACGACGTGATACATCCGCGAAATCAGATCGGCTGACCGGCCGCCAAGATCAAACAACTCCAACAACCCCATCCCCATGCATCTGCCGCAACAACCTCAGACCACCCTCGAAAAACGCCGATGAACCAACCTGCCCCGCCTCGACCGCCAATCCTTGCAACTGTTCACGCCCGGTCACTTCGGGAAACTCGTCAATTCTCTGCAACAACCGCCACGCCAACGGACTCAATTCAGAAAACCTCACACTCCAGTCCTCCGCCCGCTGCACCAGCAGCAATGTCGGCTGATCAGGCAAAGCGTCCGGCTGATGATCCGGCCCCACCCGCTGCACCGGCCAGGCATACGCCAACGGCCAGGCCAGCACCGACACCTGCAACGGCCGCTCCAGCAGCAACGCAGCATCACCGGCAACCAGAGGCTCGGCGTCGGACTGTTGCAAGGCCATTTCCACCCACTCGTAATGCGCCAGCTCCACCATGAACGGTGGCCACGGCCCATCGCTCAATGCTTGAGGCTCAGTCGCGAGAAATTCGACAAGCTCCTGGGCGATCTCACCAAACTTCGGCGTGCGGGCGCGATAGTCCCGCAGAAAAATCCGTACCAGTGAACGCCAGTGCTCATCCCCCAGGATTTTCAGCAATACCGGAAAGGTGCCACTGAGCAATGACGACAGATTGGCAAACACCAGGTCGCGGTACACTTGCGCCCGGGCAGGGTCCATTTCGGCCGGTGGCGCGAAATGCTCGGGATCACGCAGGTACCGGCCCATGGTGCTTTGCTGGTGATGCAACGATTGTTTATCCACGGTTCAAACCTCCTGTTGCAGGTGGCGAATGGTCTGCAACTCCGCCACCAGTTCGGCGAATGCCGGAAAATTGAAATCGCGCTCCAGCAAGGTCGGCTGAACACCGAACCGGGCGTAGGCCTGGGCCAGCAACGACCACACCGCCGGTTTCACCGAGGCACCGTGGGTGTCGATCTTCAAGGTATCGGACTCGTCGAAGTGCCCGGCAATGTGCATCGCCACCACCCGGCCCGCATCGATGCCCGCGAGAAACGCCTGCGGCTCGAAACCGTGGTTGATCGAGTTGACGTAGACATTGTTGACGTCCAGCAGCAGGTCGCAATCAGCCTCGCGCAACACCGCATTGGTGAACGTGACCTCGTCCATGTCCCCTTGGGGCGCGGCGTAGCAGGAGACGTTTTCCACCGCCAGGCGCCGGCCAAGGATGTCCTGGGCCTGACGGATACGCGCGGCGACGTGGTGCACCGCTTCTTCGGTAAACGGCAACGGCAACAGGTCGTACAGGTGACCGTCATCGCTGCAATAGCTCAAATGCTCGCTGTACAGCGGCACGTTGTAGTGATCGAGAAAACCCCGGACTTCCTGCAAAAACCCGACGTCCAGCGGCGACGTCCCGCCCAGGGACAGGGACAGGCCGTGACAGGACAACGGATAACGCTCGGCCAGCGCCCGCAGCGCCGCACCATGGGCACCGCCGATGCCGATCCAGTTCTCCGGCGCGACTTCCAGAAAGTCGAAATGTCCGGCCGGGGCCGCTTGCAGTTCTTTGAGTAAACCGCGACGCAGGCCAAGCCCTGCGCTGGCCCTGGCTACGGGGGCAATGGATGTCTGCATGGTGTCGATCTCGCATGTGTCCAGGATTGCGGGCAGGTGCCCGCCTTGAGACACAGTTAATCGAAGGGGTGTATCAGGACTGTGTTCGAAAGGGGTCGACAATGGGTGTCTGTGTATCGAAACCGGGGTTGGACACAATGGAATACACAACTCAAATCCCTTGTGGGAGCGAGCCTGCTCGCGATAGCGGATTTACATTCAATGCTAATGGTGGCTGATCCGCCGCCTTCGCGAGCAGGCTCGCTCCCACAGGGGTTTAGTGTCAGTCAGGGGGGCTTTCGTCGCTCGAGACAGCAGTACACACGCCCCGGACTAAACTCAACGCACACAGGGCCCGCTTGGCGTCCTGCACATTCCCACGACCACCGCCCAGCGGCGAACGCCTCGCCAATACAATGCCTCTGGACCGTGATCCTGCTGAAGGAGCACACGTGATGGACGAGGCCAGACTTAACGATTTCATGGGCAAACTGGTAAACGACATGGGCGGCGCGGCGATGCTCGCCAACGTCATCCTCGGTGAAGAGCTCGGCCTGTACCGGGCGATGGCCGACAGTCAGCCCATCACCCCCGAAACCCTTGCCGGGAAAACCGGCTGCAACACCCGCCTGCTGCGCGAATGGCTCAGCGCCCATGCCGCCTCCGGCTACATGGAACACCATGACGGCCAATTCCGCCTGCCCGAAGAGCAAGCCATGGCTTTGGCAAACGAAGACTCACCGGTCTATGTGGCGGGCGGGATCAGCGTGGTCGCGTCGTTTTTCCACGACAAGGACAAGCTGGTCAACGCCATGCGCGGCAACGGCGCCCTGCCCTGGGGCGATCACCATCCGTGCATGTTCAGCGGTACCGAACGCTTCTTCCGCCCTGGCTACAAAGCCCATTTGGTCGCCGAATGGTTGCCGGCCCTCGACGGTGTGGTGGCCAAACTGGAAGCCGGGGCCAAAGTGGCGGACATCGGCTGCGGCCATGGCGCCTCGACGGTGATCATGGCCCAGGCGTTTCCGGATTCGCGCTTCGTCGGTTTCGACTACCACGCGCCGTCCGTTACCGTCGCCACCCAACGCGCCGAAGAAGGCGGTGTGTCCAGCCGGGCCAGGTTCTTCCAGGGCACGGCCAAAAGCTACCCCGGCAGCGACTACGACCTGGTCTGCTACTTCGACTGCCTGCATGACATGGGCGACCCGGTGGGTGCGGCCAAACATGCTTATGAATCGCTGAAGGACGACGGCACGGTGCTGCTGGTCGAGCCCTACGCCAACGACTTGCTCGACGACAACGTCAACCCAGTCGGACGCCTGTTCTACGCGGCCTCGACCTTCATCTGCACGCCCAACTCGCTGTCCCAGGAAGTCGGCCTCGGCCTCGGTGCCCAGGCCGGTGAAGCGCGGTTGCGCAAGGTGTTCAGCGAGGCCGGATTCAGCCGTTTCCGCCGGGCCACGGAAACGCCGTTCAACCTGATTCTGGAGGCGCGTAAATAATCCCCGCCGTATCCCTGTAGGAGCTAGCTTGGTCCGGGCGGCGTTCCGACGATAAACGCGATCACACCGCTGGGTATCAGGCTTACAGTGTTATCGTTGACGACCATCGCGAGCAAGCTCGCTCCTACAGGTTTACCGGCATGCTCGACCGCCAGACCCGTGACCAACTCGATCGACTCCATCAGCTCATGGCGGATCAGCCGTTTGCCGTGCTGACCGGTGCCGGTATCAGCACGCCCTCGGGCATCCCGGATTATCGCGACAACCAGGGCGTGCGCCGGGGCCGGCAGCCGATGATGTATCAGGAATTTCTCTCGGCCCCGGAGTCCCGGCGGCGCTATTGGGCGCGGGCGATGCTCGGCTGGCCACGGGTGCGTCTGGCGCAGCCGAACGTGGCCCACGACACCCTGGCCCGTTTGCAAGGCACGCGGCAGATCAGCGGGCTGATCACCCAGAACGTCGACACGCTGCACGACCAGGCCGGCAGCCATGACGTGATCGAGCTCCACGGCAGTCTGCACCGGGTTTTGTGCCTGGATTGCGGTCGGCGCAGCGAGCGCGATTCGATCCAGCGCCTGATGGAAACACAGAACCCGTACCTGGCCGGCGTCGACGCGGTACAGGCGCCGGACGGCGACACCTTGCTAGACCCGGCCTTCGAGGCACGCTTCCAGGTCCCGCACTGCCCGCATTGTGCCGGGGAACGGATGAAGCCGGATGTGGTGTTCTTTGGCGAGAACGTCGCGCAGGCCACAGCAGCCAAGGCGATGGCGGCCGTCGAACAGGCTGCGGGGCTGTTGGTGGTCGGCTCGTCGTTGATGGCCTATTCGGCGTTTCGCTTGTGCCGGGCGGTGGTGGATCAGGGCAAGCCGTTGATTGCGATCAACCTGGGCAAGACCCGGGCGGATGAGATGCTGGATTTGAAGATCGAGGGGGGGTGCGAGCGATTGTTGCCGTTATTGGCGAAGCTACTTGGCAACTGACGAAACCCGATCCCTGTGGGAGCGAGCTTGCTCCGGGCGGCGTTCCGACGATGAGGCCAGCACATTCAGAAAATTTGTTGGCTGATCCACCGTCATCGCGAGCAAGCTCGCTCCCACAGGGTCCGGCGCACATTCAAGAAAATCGTTGCCCAAGGTTTTCCTCTTTCAGCACATCAAACAACGCCTGCGCCGCCGCCGACAGTTCTCCCCCAGGCAACGTCAGCACCCCAAGCGCCCGCTCCACCACCGGATCGCGCAAGGTAATGCAACGCGCGCCCAGCTCACGCATCTGCCCGGCACACAAGGCCGGCACCGCGCTCACGCCCAGGCCACTGGCGACCATCCGCCCGACCGTCGCCAGTTGATGGCTTTCAAACTCCACCGGAAGTTTCATGCCGCGGGCCTGCAAGTGTTCTTCCAGCATGACGCGCACCGTCGACGGACGCTGCAAGGTAATGAACGGCTCCTTGAGCAAGGTCTGCCAGTCGATGTCGTCAAGTGCGGCCAACGCCGAATCCAGGGGCACCACTGCGACGAATCGGTCGATGTACAACGGCGTGAATTGCAGCGACGAATTCATGGTCGGCTCGAACGCCACCCCCAGTTCAACCTGGCGGTCACGGACCATTTCCAGCACCTGCTCGTTGATCACGTCATTGACCGTCACGTTGACGTTCGGATAACGGGCGCGGAAGGTCTTGAGGATCGGCGGCAGCAGGTTGCCGGCGAACGACGGCATCGCCGCCAGGGTCACGCGTCCGCGCTGCAGGGTAAAGCGCTGGCGCAACTCATCTTCGGCATTGTCCCAGTCGGCGATCAACCGGCGCGCGAGCGGCACCAGGGATTCACCTTCGGCGGTGAGCGCCACGTTACGCGTGTTGCGGGTGAACAAGCGCCCGCCCAGGCCCTCCTCCAGCGCCTTGATGGTCAGGCTCAGGGCAGACTGCGACAGGTGCAGGCGCTCGCAAGCCACGGCAAAGCTCAGGCTCTGGGCCACCGCCAGAAAGGCGCGGATCTGCTTGACGGTCATACTCGATTTCTCCCGGGTATTGTAGGAGCTGCCGAAGGCTGCGATCTTTTGATCTTGATCCAAAAGATCGCAGCCTTCGGCAGCTCCTACAGATTGTTGAGTTTTATCTATTAATTAACCTTAAAAATCAACTTAACAAATGAATACTCCGGCGAGACACTCCATCCCATTCGGCTAGCCAGCCGCCCACAAAGAATAAAAGAGGTGCATATGGCAGGTTTCGACAAGCGCGTGAGTTCCTACGAGGAAGCCCTGGCAGGTCTTGAAGACGGCATGACCGTGATCGCCGGCGGCTTCGGCCTGTGCGGGATCCCGGAAAACCTGATCAACGAGATCAAGCGCAAAGGTACTCGCGACCTCACGGTGGTTTCCAACAACTGCGGCGTCGACGGTTTCGGCCTCGGCGTACTGCTGACCGACCGCCAGATCAGCAAAGTGGTGGCGTCCTACGTCGGCGAAAACAAGCTGTTCGAAGAGCAACTGCTCAAAGGCGAAATCGAAGTCATCCTGACCCCGCAAGGCACCCTCGCTGAAAAAATGCGTGCAGGCGGTGCCGGCATCCCGGCCTTCTTTACCGCCACCGGTGTTGGCACTCCAGTTGCCGAAGGCAAGGAAGTCCGCGAATTCCATGGCCGCAAGTACCTGATGGAAGAATCCATCACCGGCGACTTCGCCATCGTCAAAGGCTGGAAAGCCGACCATTTCGGTAACGTGATCTATCGCCACACGGCCCAGAACTTCAACCCGCTGGCCGCCACTGCCGGCAAGATCACCGTGGTCGAAGTCGAAGAAATCGTCGAACCCGGCGAGCTGGACCCGGCGCAGATCCACACCCCTGGCATCTACGTCGACCGGATCATCTGCGGCACGTTCGAAAAGCGCATCGAACAGCGCACCGTGCGTAAGTGATCCCCTGCCCCCGGACCGAATGAAGGAATAACGACAATGGCACTTTCCCGCGAACAAATGGCTCAACGCGTCGCCCGCGAAATGCAGGACGGCTTCTACGTGAACCTGGGCATCGGCATTCCGACCCTGGTCGCCAACTACATCCCCGAAGGCATGGAAGTCATGCTGCAATCGGAAAACGGCCTGCTGGGCATGGGTCCGTTTCCTACTGAAGAAACCATCGATGCCGACATGATCAACGCCGGCAAGCAAACCGTGACCGCACGTACCGGCGCGTCGATTTTTTCCTCGGCCGAGTCCTTCGCAATGATCCGCGGTGGCCATGTCGACCTGACCGTGCTGGGCGCCTTTGAGGTGGACGTGCAAGGCAACATCGCCTCGTGGATGATCCCCGGCAAACTGGTCAAGGGCATGGGCGGCGCAATGGACCTGGTTGCCGGCGCCGACAACATCATCGTCATCATGACCCACGCGTCCAAGGATGGTGAGTCCAAGCTGTTGTCCCAATGCAGCCTGCCGCTGACCGGCGCCGGGTGTATCAAGCGCGTACTGACTGATCTGGCTTACCTGGAAATCGAAAACGGCGCGTTCATTTTGAAAGAGCGTGCACCGGGTGTCAGCGTCGAAGAGATCGTTGCCAAGACTGCCGGTAAACTGATCGTGCCGGACCACGTTCCGGAAATGCAGTTCGCTGCCCAGTGAGGAATCATTCCATGCAAGAAGTCGTCATTGTTGCCGCCACGCGCACCGCGATCGGCAGCTTCCAGGGTTCACTGGCCAATGTGTCCGCGGTTGACCTGGGCGCTGCGGTGATTCGCCAGCTACTGGCGCAAACCGGCCTGGACCCTGCGCAAGTTGATGAGGTGATCATGGGCCAGGTGCTGACCGCCGGCGCCGGGCAAAACCCTGCGCGCCAGGCCGCGATCAAGGCCGGCCTGCCCTTCGCCGTGCCAGCCATGACCCTGAACAAGGTCTGCGGCTCCGGCCTCAAGGCCCTGCACCTGGGTGCCCAGGCGATTCGCTGCGGCGATGCCGAGGTGATCATCGCCGGTGGCCAGGAAAACATGAGCCTGGCCAACTACGTCATGCCCGGTGCCCGTAACGGCCTGCGCATGGGTAACGGGCAAATCGTCGACACCATGATCAGCGATGGCCTGTGGGACGCGTTCAACGATTACCACATGGGCATCACCGCCGAGAACCTGGCCGAGAAATACAGCCTGACTCGCGAGCAGCAGGACGCGTTCGCCGCCGCCTCGCAGCAGAAAGCCGTGGCCGCCATCGAAGCCGGGCGCTTCGTCGATGAAATCACCCCGATCCTGATCCCGCAGCGCAAGGGCGATCCGCTGTCCTTCGCCACCGACGAACAGCCACGGGCCGGCACCACCGCCGAATCCCTGGGCAAGCTCAAGCCAGCCTTCAAGAAGGACGGTTCGGTGACTGCCGGCAATGCTTCGTCGCTGAACGACGGTGCCGCGGCCGTGATCCTGATGAGCGCCGAAAAAGCCAAGGCCCTCGGCCTGCCGGTACTGGCGAAAATCGCCGCCTACGCCAACGCAGGCGTCGACCCGGCGATCATGGGCATCGGCCCGGTGTCGGCCACTCGCCGCTGCCTGGACAAGGCCGGCTGGAACATCGACCAGCTTGAGCTGGTTGAAGCCAACGAAGCCTTCGCCGCGCAATCCCTGGCGGTGGCCAAGGACCTGGAATGGGACTTGAACAAGGTCAACGTCAACGGYGGCGCCATCGCCCTSGGTCACCCGATCGGGGCTTCGGGTTGCCGTGTGCTGGTGACCCTGCTGCATGAAATGCTCAAGCGTGACGCCAAGAAAGGCCTCGCCACCCTGTGTATCGGTGGTGGTCAGGGCGTGGCACTGGCGCTCGAGCGGGTTTAAAGCGTTCAACAGACGGCGCGGGGACCCACGAAGATCCGTCGCCGCCTGGCAACACACCCGGTGCGATGCAAGTCGCACCGGGTTCTTTTTTGCCTGCGTTTTTTCAGGTGGACCGCGTTATCGTTAGGCCCTATCTGTCACCCCAAAAACTGCAGAATCAACCATGGCGGATTGGCCCCATCGCGGGATGCCCAAAAAATCGTATGCGCAAAGACCTTTCGCACAATTTCCAAAGGGCTCGAATTTTGTATACAAAATTCACATACACATAAAGCAATCTACCCGATGCAATGTTACCGTTGCCACCTCACTCAGGTCGGAGACGTGCGCGTGTTGATCCTTAAACTGCTGGTGATTCCAGGCTTCCTGCTACTGATTTCCCTGGCTGGTAAACGCTGGGGGCCGAGCGTGGCCGGCTGGTTATCGGGGTTGCCGGTGGTGGTCGGGCCGATTCTGTTGTTCCTCGCCCTCGAACAAGGCGAGGCGTTCGCTGCGCAATCGGCCACCGCTGCGCTGTCGGCCATGTTCGCGATGATTGCGTTTTGCGTGACCTACGCCCAGATCGCACAACGGGCCGGGTGGCCGCTGGCGTTGCTGATCTCGCTGTCGGTCTGGGCGCTGGTGGCGATTGCCCTGTCGCTGATTCCGGCATCCCTGGTGTTTTCGGTGTGCGCCGCCGCCACCGCGTTGCTCGCCGCGCCGTACCTGTTCCCCACCGTGCAACCGGTGCTCAGCGGCCCGGCACCGAAATCCGACAAGCTCTTGCTGCGCATGGGGGCCGGTGCATTGCTCACGCTGGTCGTGACGCTGCTGGCCAGCACCGTCGGCGACCGCTGGAGCGGCCTGCTGGCGGTGTTCCCGGTATTGGGTAGCGTGATGGCGGTGTTCTCCCAGCAAACCCGTGGCCCGGCCTTTACCGCCGCGTTGCTACGCGCCACCGCCACCGGCATGTACTCGTTCGCCGCCTTCTGCCTGGTGTTGGCGCTGGCCCTGCCGACGATGGGAATGAACGCTTTTGTGCTGGGCATCGCGGTATCCGTGGCCATGCTGGGCGTGACCAAACGCCTGCTGGCGCGGCCGGCCGGCCCGACGACGGACACTGGAGGAGCAGCCATCAAACGCTAAGCTGCATCGGGTCACCGGGCTGTCCTCAGCACAGGTGGGGGCTCGGCCAAGGTGACCGCTCGGTAGAGCGCGCTGGAATGCATCACAACCTCCATGGGATGATCGCGCCCCACCGCGCGCCCACCCCTGGAGATCCCGATGTCTTTGTTGAATAAAAAAGCCCTTGTCCTGCTGCTGGCAGCCGCTACCGGCCTTGGGGCTTTGAATGCGCAGGCCGCCAAGGCCACTTCCAGCGATGCGCCAGCCCAGAAAGTCTCGATGCTCGGCAGCAAGTTCACCTTCAACCTGCCCAAGGGTTTCATCGCCAACCCGCTGCCGGCCAGCCCGGAGGGTGCGAGCGGCACCCTGTACAGCAATGAAACCACCAAGACCGTAGTGATCGCCGCTGAAAACACCCTGCCCAACGGTGTCAGCGTCAAGGATAACGACGGCAGGTTCCTCGACGGCACCGTGGCCGATTTCGATGCGGCGCAACACAAATCCCTGCCTGACTACAACAAGCTCAGCGAGAAAGCCCTGACCCAGAAAACCGGGTTGGGCCTGCGCCAGGTCGACGGCACTGCAACGCAGGGCGGTGGCATGACCCTCACCACCACGCTGATGGCCGCATCCGGCACTCGCATGGCGGTGATCCAGGTGATTTCCCGCCCAGGTGACATGGCGGCCCACGAAACCCTGGTCAAACAGATCGTCAGCGGAAAATAAGGCTCAGGGGTTGAGACGCTGCAACCAGGCGCTCAAATCCTGTATCTCGTCGGCGCTGATGTTATGACCGACACCGGGGTAGCCGTGGAACTCGGGTTCGAGTGACACGCTCTGCAACAGGCTGTTGGCTTCGGTGCCGTCGCTGTAGGGAAGGCGTTTGTCCTGCTCGCCATGACCGATGAAGATCGCCAGCGACTGGCGTTTTTCATCCGGTACAAGCTCGGACTTGAGCACCGGCAGAATTCGTCCGCTCAACGCTGCGATCCCACCGAGCGCCTCGGGATGCCGCAGACCCACTTCGTAGGACATGATCGCGCCCTGGCTGAACCCCACCAGGAACACCTTCTCGGGTTCGGTGTGATATTTCTTCGCGGCCTGTGCGACGAAGTCCAGCAGTAACTGGCCGCTGGACTTCAGATCATCGGTCTCGCCGTTGTAAGCCCCTTCGCCCTTCTTGCGGAACCACTGATAGCTGCCCGCCTCCATCACCAAAGGTGCCCGTACCGACAGGTAGGTGTAAGACGCAGGCAAGTCATCCTTGATATCGAACAGGTCCTGCTCGTTACTGCCGTAACCGTGGAGGAAAATCACCAGGGGTTGATGGTTCGAATCGGCGTTGGCCTGTTCCAGGTATTTGAGCGGCAAGTCGGTTTGCAGCGGGGTTTGGGCGTGGACGACAGTGGATGCCAGGAGCGTAAGCAGCGCGAGAATCTTCAACATGGGTCTTCCTTCACGGAATGCAGGATTCGGGGAAGAGCCTAACACTGGTCAGTAGGCAGGAACATCTCGGGCGTGGCGGATGCCGCCTTCGCGGGCAAGCCCGCTCCCACAGGGATCATCCAAACCCTGTGGGAGCGGGCTTGCCCGCGATGAGGCCAGTACAGACAAAGAAAATTTCCGGCTCAGTCGTTGATCAACTTGCCCACCCGAATCGCCTCGCGCCCCGCCACTTTCGCCTGCCAGGTCCCCGGCTGGGTATAACGCCCACGGTCGATGGCAAACAGCACGCCGCTGGTACCAGCCTGCACGGTGGTGACCTTGTCGTTCAACGGGTCGACCACCTCGAACAGCGCATCGCCCTTTTCCACCCACTCCCCGGCCTCACGCAGGAAGCTGACCACGCCGTGATGCGGGGCGAACAGGTATTGGGTACCTTCGAATGGCATGCCTTCACAGCAGTCGGCCGGTGCCGCCGGCCAGGTGCCGGAGATGAAACCCTGCTCGGCGAGGAACCCGAGAATGGCCTCGCAATTGGCCTGGGCCTGATCGACGCGGGTGTCTCCCATGCTGCCCAGCTCCAGCGTGGTCGCCAGGTTGGCCGGTGGAATCGCCGCCGTCGGGAACGCCCTGGCCAGGCGCAACCATGGCGAAGAACAGGATTCATCGAACGAACTTCCGCCGGAGTCTTCACACAACAGCGCCACGCCGGCCTTCAGGCGCGCCGCCAGAGATTGCCATTGCGGCCAGTGCTGCGGCAACGCGTAGATGTGGATCGCGGCGTCAAAGTCGCAATGCAGGTCGAGGGTGATGTCGGCGTCGCAGGCATGGCGCAGCAACAGACGGTGCATCGCCTCCAGCTGCGATGTCGCGGCCGGCAAACCGTCAAGGACCTGGCCCATGGCCTGGCGAATCAGCGCGATGTTGGCCTGGGCATCGCTGCCGAGACGATCACCGATCAACGCGGCCACCGGCGCACTGAGTTCGACGAACGAGCGGTTGAAGTTCTTGCCGCTGCCCAGCTCGAAGCGCCCCATGTGGCTGCCTTGCAGGTGCTGATCGAGGCCAATGGGATTGGCCACCGGCACCAGTTCGATCACAGCGTTCAATTGTCCCTGTTGTTCAAGTTCGGTCAGGCGTTTCTTCAACTCCCAGGCCGTGCGCATGCCCGGCAGTTCGTCGGCGTGCAGGCTGGCCTGGATGTACACCTTGCGCGTCCCCGCGCCATAACGAAACACGCTGAGGGTGCGCTCGGTGCCCAGGTGACTCCAGGGCAGTTTGTGGTCGATGCGTTGCATAAAAACTCCTGAAAACAGAGAAACCTGTGGGAGCGAGCTTGCTCCCACAGGTATCTTCTGCGCTGAAAAAATTGCACAAAAAAAATGGCAACCGCGCCAACGGTTGCCACTTTTTCAACCCGCTCGCTTACTCGCCGTAAACGTCAAACTTGAAGTACTTGTCCTGCACTTGCTTGTACTTGCCGTTGGCGCGGATTTCGGTGATGGCGGTGTTGAACTTGTCCGCCAGTTCCTTATCACCCTTGCGCACGGCAATGCCGGCGCCGCCACCGAAGTATTTCGGATCGTTGTACTCAGGGCCGACGAAGGCAAAACCTTTACCGGCATCGGTTTTCAGGAAACCGTCGTCCAGGTTGACCGAGTCGGCCAGCAACGCGTCAATGCGGCCGGAGACCATGTCCAGGTTGGCTTCCTGCTGGGAGCCGTAACGCACCAGGACAATCCCCGCCGGTTGCAATACTTCAGTGGCGAAGCGGTCGTGGGTACTGGCGCGCAGGACACCGACTTTCTTGCCCTTGAGCTCGGTCAGCGGGTCCTTGACGTCACTGCCTTCCTTCATCACGAAGCGCGCAGGGGTGTGGTAGTACTTGATGGTGAAATCGACGTTCTTCTTGCGGTCGTCAGTGATGGTCATGGACGACAGGATGGCGTCGATTTTCTTGACCTTCAGCGCAGGGATCAGGCCGTCGAACTCTTGCTCGACCCAGGTGCACTTGACTTTCATCTGCTCGCACAGCGCGTCGCCGATGTCCACGTCGAAACCGGTGAGTTTGCCATCAGGGGTTTTCATCGAGAATGGCGGGTAGCCGGCTTCGATGCCGATGCGGATCGGCTTGGCGTCATCAGCCACGGCGGTCAGGGACAACATCGACAGTGCCAGGGCACCGAACATCACTAGCTTCTTCATTGATAACTCCTGTGTGCGGAGGCTTTTATTGGCAGCTTCGATTGGCAGCGTTCGGTTATCGCTTCGTGAGCGGGAACCGAAGTGGCCGGCAGTCTAGAGCGGTGACAGGAGGGCAAATTACGCTGAGGCGACAAATATTTACAGAAAAGTGGCGGCGGGATGGAGGTATTGAGGTGCACGCGCCATGACGGGGCAAAGTCTGTCAGACAAGCCGCGTTTTCAGCACAAACCTGCAGCGTTTACGGCTGCATCCGACGGAATGAGCCGACTGGCGATGCTGGATGTTTTACGGCACATTGAGTGCCCTTGCGTCCCATCGAGACTAGCGTAATGCCCACGTTGAACCTGATCCAGCACCACCCCGCCGAGGGCCCGGGAGCCATCGCCATCTGGGCCGAATCCCGAGGGCTGACGCTGAAGGTGTTTCGCGCCGACCTCGGCCAATTGCCGTCCGTCAGCGCCGACCCCGTGATCCTGTTGGGCGGGCCTTATGAATCCAATGCCGGTCCGGCCTGGCTGGAAGCCGAACGGCAATGGCTCGCAGGCAGTCTCGATCAAGACGCGGCTGTGTTCGCCATTTGCCTGGGGGCACAGTTGCTGGCGTTGAGCCTGGGCGGGAATGTACGGCGGATGGACCGGACCGAAACCGGATGGACCACCGTGAGCTTTATCGATGGTCAAACGCTGAAGGTGCTGGAGTGGCACGAAGACGCTATCGACCTGCCGCCTGCCGCGCAGCTGTTGGCCAGCAGCGAGCACTGTGTGCAGCAGATGTACCGCGCCGGGCCGACGCGGCTGGGGTTGCAGTTTCATCCAGAGTGGAATGCCGAATCGGTGGCCTTGCTCAATGCGCATTTTGGCGATGAGTCGCCGTTGCCACGGGGTGAGCAGGAGACTGAGGCTTACGCAGCGGTGGCCAAGTGGTTGGAAGCGACACTGGATGAGTGGTGGGCGGCCGGAAATCAATAAAAAAGATCAAAAGATCGCAGGCTGCGCCAGCTCCTACAGGCACCGCAATCCAATGTAGGAGCTGGCGCAGCCTGCGATCTTTTTCGATTACATCAACACTCGCAACCGACCACGCTGCTGGCTTGCCGCTGTACCCCGACACTCAACTCAAACCCTTCATCCAGCCACCCGGTCACGCCGCCAATCATCTCCTTGACCGGATACCCCAGGGCCGCCAGTTTCACCGCCGCCTTGTTGGCGCCGTTGCAATGAGGCCCGGCGCAATAGATCACAAACAGGCTGTTTTTCGGATACCCGGCCAAACCTTCGGCGGTCAGCAAGCGACCGGGAAGGTTGATCGCTCCCGGCACATGCCCGCGTTCGAACGCCAGCGGGCCACGAACATCCACCAGAACGAAATCGACTGCACCGCCCTGCTGGCTGGCGTGGACGTCGGAACAATCGGTTTCGAAGGTCAGACGGTTGCTGAAATGCATCAGGGCAATGGCCGATGGGGCGGCGGGAATTTCGCGAACCAGGCTGGTCATGTTGTGTACTCCAAGGTATCGGTGGGTGCAGGAAGACTTTATCCGCCAGCCACTTGCGGCTAAAGTGGCGCATAAGACACTAACCGGGAACTTTCCGCCAAATGCACCCCACCCCAGGAACGGTCGCGATTCTGGCCTACGACGGCCTCTGCACGTTCGAGTTCGGCATTGCCGTGGAGATCTTCGGCCTGCCACGACCTGAATTCGATTTTCCGTGGTACGAGCATCATATCGTCGCGGTCGATCAAGGCCCGATGCGTGCCATGGGCGGCATCCAGGTCCTGGCCGATGGCGGCATGGAAATGCTCGCCGACGCGCGGACCATCATCATTCCCGGCTGGCGCGACCGCAGCGCCGCAGTGCCTGTGGAGTTGATCGCCGCACTGCGCCAGGCCCATGCGCGGGGGGCGCGGTTGCTGTCGATCTGCTCCGGTGTT
Organism: Pseudomonas sp. P4_C4; assembly: GCF_056402055.1. Taxonomy (NCBI): domain Bacteria; kingdom Pseudomonadati; phylum Pseudomonadota; class Gammaproteobacteria; order Pseudomonadales; family Pseudomonadaceae; genus Pseudomonas; species Pseudomonas sp. P4_C4. The sequence continues at coordinate 24,920 of NZ_JBFUID010000037.1, forward strand.
TTCGTCCTCGCCGCCACCGGCTTGCTCGACGGGCGCGGCGCGACCACGCACTGGCGCTATACCTCGGAACTGGCCGAGCGGTTTCCCGGCATCCTGGTGGACCCGGACGTGTTGTATGTCGATTCCGGCCAATTGATCACCTCCGCCGGCAGCGCGGCAGGCATCGATGCCTGCCTGCATCTGGTGGCACGGGATTTCGGCACGCAGGTGGCCAACTCCGTGGCCCGACGCCTGGTCACGTCGCCGCAACGCAGCGGTGGCCAGGCGCAATTCATTCCGACGCCGGTCAGTCCCACACCGCGCAGCGATCTTTCCCGCGTCATGCAGTGGGCACGTGAGCGTTTGCACGAGCCGCTGGAGGTGCGCGACCTGGCCAGCGAAGCCGCCATGAGCGAACGCACGTTCCTGCGCCGCTTCACCGAAGCCAGTGGCCAGTCACCAAAAACCTGGTTGCAGCATGAACGTCTGGGCCGCGCCCGCGAACTGCTGGAAAGCAGCGACCAGAACACCGAGCAGATAGCCGAACGTTGTGGTTATCGTTCGGTGGAAAGCTTCCGGGTGGCCTTTCGAACGGTGGTTGGCGTGCCGCCGTCGGTGTATCGGGAGCGGTTTGGGCGTGGGGGCAGTGCTGGTTTTTGAGGCGATCCGACTTGCCCGCGAAGACGTCAGCCCGGTCACCTTACCGCTCAAGGTTTTCGCAACAAATAGGTATCCATGATCCAGCCATTGGCCAGCCGCGCCGCCTTGCGCACCCGTTCGATGTCATCCGCCACATCCTTGAGCTTGCCGCTGATCAGGATTTCATCCGGCGTCCCCAAATAGGCGCCCCAGTAAATCTCGGTGTCCTGATCCACCACCTGATGGTAAGCATCCTGGGCATCGAGCATCACCACCAGGCTGTCGGCATCGCTCACCTGCCCTGCCGCCAAACGCCGGCCCGTGGTGATTTCAACCGAGCGGCCAATCTGGTTGAGCGGCACCTTGTGCTGTGCCGCCAACGCCTGGACGCTGGTAATGCCGGGGATCACCTCGAACTCGAACGCACAGGCGCCTGAGACCTGGATCGCCTGCAAGATGCGAATGGTGCTGTCGTACAGCGCCGGATCGCCCCACACCAGAAAACCACCACTCTGGCCGTCGGACATTTCATCGTTGATCAGCCGTTCGAAGGTCTGCTGCCTGGCCAGGTTCAGGTCGTCGACACTGGTTTTGTAGTCCACTTCACCGCGCTCGCGCTCCGGGTTGTGGGCTTCGACAAAACGGTAAGCGTGGTGGGTGATGTAGCGTGAACAGATTTCGCGGCGCAAATCGATGAGTTTGTTCTTGCTCTCGCCCTTGTCCATGAGAAAAAAAACGTCGACCTGATTCAGCGCCTTCACCGCTTGCATTGTGATGTAGTCGGGATTGCCAGCACCGATACCGATGACCAGGAGCTTTTTCATCACAGCAAGTCCTCGGGCCCGGTGCCCGGCAAGCGCAGCCGCCAGCGGCCATGGAATCTCAACTCGACCGCCGACAGGGGTTCGACGTCGATCAGGCCGGACGATACGCCTTGCAACACCTGCGTGAGTGCGGCGCGGATGACGAAGGGATGGGTAATGGCAACGATGTGCCCTGGCGTCGACTGCAACGTGGTCAACCACGCGCCCACGCGCTCGCCCAGTTGCACCAGCGACTCGCCACCGTGGGGTGCCGAAGCCGGGTCGCCCAGCCAATGCTGGAGCGCTTCGGAATCGTTTTTTTGCAGATCGCCGATGCGCTCACCGCCCCAGCGCCCGAAGTCGCAGTCCTTCAACGCGTCAACAATCTCCGATGCGCTGCCGAACAGTTCAGCGGTTTGCCGAGTGCGCAACTCCGGGCCGCAGACGAGGCGTGGAGCGCCCTTGAACTGATTGCCACGGGAAAGCCTGAGCGCTTGCCAATCCATCTCCAAAGGCTCGTCCAGAGGAAAACGCGCCAATTTCTGTGCGACGGTTCGAGCATGACAAATCAGGGTTAAACGGGTCGCCTGCACCAGCAATCACTCTAAAGATGGAAAGGAACGACGGCGTCAGGTGACCGCCATCGCGCAATTGTGCCGCAACAAAGCAGCCCTGGGTGGTGTTTAATTTTCCTGCCTGAAACGGATCCTTCAGTCATTTCCTGCCAGGTTTTCTGTTATGGCTGACCGCAACCAAGGCAATCACCTACAAGACTTTACGACATCGGCGTAGTCCCTTGGTACAGGCACTTCGCCCCTTTTTCGGGCACGGCCAGACCACGCGAAAATTCACTAGACAGGCAGGACGCGATAATTAAATACTCCTTTCAACGGACTGTTAAAACATGTTCCACACTCATCCAGCAGGAGCCCGGATGCCCTTTCTCGAATACCCGATCAATGCGCCTGGCCAGGCATCGCCTGCGGCCGAATCGCCCGTTTCTTGTTTAACCCGGTCCATTCCAAAAAACATCTGACAAGAAAAAGAGTGGCGCCTGACAACGTTCAGACGACCACCGATTGAATATGTGGAAAAACCGACAGTGAAAGTCAGGTTCGGCTCAAACCGCCGAATCGTTTAATACAGGAGTGTCTCCATGCTGGTCTTGCGTCCAGTCGAGTCAGCCGACCTGCCCCAGTTGCAGAGGCTGGCTCGTGAAAGCCTCGTGGGCGTTACATCCCTGCCTGACGATAGCGAACGGTTGCGCGGAAAAATCCTCGATTCGTGTGCGTCGTTCGAAAAGGACGTTGATGTTCATGGCCCGGAAAACTATTTCTTTGTACTCGAAGACCTGACGACGCAGCACCTGGTCGGCTGCTCGGAAATCCTCGCCACGGCGGGGTTCAACGAGCCGTTCTACAGCCTGCGCAACCGGCACTTCACCAGTGCCTCGAGGGAACTGAACATCGAGCACGGCGTACCGGCCTTGTCGTTGTGTCACGATCTCAGTGGCCACACCTTGCTGCGGGGCTTCCATATCGATGCCGCGCGTGTGCGCAGCGCGCATTCCGAACTACTGTCGCGGGCGCGCCTGTTGTTCATCGCCGCCCACGCCCGGCGTTTTTCCGAAACGGTGATCACCGAAATCGTCGGCTACAGCAGTGATGAAGGCCACTCGCCATTTTGGGATGCCGTGGGCAAGCATTTCTTCGACTTGCCCTACGTCGAGGCCGAACGGCTTTGCGGCCTGCAGAGCCGCACCTTTCTCGCCGAACTGATGCCGCAGTATCCGATTTACGTGCCCATGCTGCCCCAGGCAGCACAGGACTGTATCGGCAGCATCCACCCCGACGGCCAGGAAGCCTTCGATATCCTCGAGCGTGAAGGCTTCGAAACCAACAGCTACATCGATTTGTTCGATGGAGGCCCGACCCTGTATGCGCGCACGTCGGGCATTCGTTCCATCGCCCACAGCCAGTGCGCTATCACGCGGCCGGGACCTGTGATCGATGCCCGCGGCAGCTTTCTGGTGAGCAACGAGTCCTTGAAGGATTACCGGGCCATCGTCGCCGATCTTGATTACATCACCGGGCAACCCGTCACGCTGGACGCAGCCATGTGCAAGGCGCTGAAGGTGACCGAGGGCAGCCCGATCAGGCTGATCGCCCTGTGAATAGCCGCCCGCGACGTCACCGCCCGAGCACACACGAACAAGGAACAGCCGCATGATTGTCCGTCCGGTCCAGATCACCGATCTGCCCGCCCTGTTCACGCTGGTGCGTCAGGCCGTTCCGGGACTTACCAGCCTGCCGGCCGACGAAGAACGCCTGGCCCACCGGATCCGCTGGGCCCAACGCACTTTCGCCGGGCAGGTCGATCGGGCCGATGCCGATTATCTGTTCGTGCTCGAGGACGACGAGCAGCAAGTGGTGGGCGTCAGCGCCCTGACGGGTGGCGTCGGCCTGCGCGAGCCCTGGTACAACTACCGGGTCGGACTGACGGTCAGTGCGGCACCGGACCTGGGTATCGAGCGCCAGATCCCGACCCTGTTCCTGAGCAATGAATTGACCGGGCAATCGGAAGTCTGCTCGCTGTACCTGCGCCCCGATCAGCGCCAGGGAAGCAACGGCCGTTTGCTTTCGCTCGGGCGTTTGTTGTTTGTGGCCGAGTTTACGCAGCTGTTCGGCAACCGGTTCATCGCCGAGTTACGCGGCAGTGCCGACGAACAAGGTGGCTCGCCGTTCTGGGACAGCCTCGGCCGGCACTTTTTCAAGATGGACTTCAGCCACACCGATCACTTGTCCGGGCTGGGCAACAAATCGTTCATCGCCGAATTGATGCCGCGCCAGCCGCTGTACACCTGCCTGCTGACCGAACAGGCCCAGGCGGTGATCGGCAAGGCCCACCCGAATACCGAGCAGGCCCTGAAAATCCTCAGCGCCGAAGGGTTTGCCCACAAGGGCTACATCGATATCTTCGACGGCGGACCGGTCCTTGAAGCCCCGGTTTCCGGGATCCGCACCGTGCGCGACAGCCAACCGCTGTCACTGGCCATCGGCTCGCCGGACGATAAAGCGCCCCTCTGGCTGATCCACAATCGCCGCCTGGAAAGCTGCCGCATTACCTGCGCCCCGGCACGACAGGAGGGCAACAGCCTGGTGGTTGACCGCCTGACCGCCAAGCGCTTGCAACTGCAACCCGGCGACTCGGTGCGCGCCGTGCCGCTGCTTGACCAACGGCAACAGGCCGAGGCGGCGTGACTTATCAGCTCCATCGTTGCGACGTCAATCTGCCTGACCCGGCAAATTCGTCATCATTCTCCTCCTGTGCGCGTGTTAGCCTTTTATTTCTTCGGCGTTGACACTTTTGCTCAAGCCCCTCCATTCCATTGGTGGAACTCATATGTCCAGGCTTTCCCATCAAGATTTGCGCCGCAATTTTCGCCAATTGTTCGCCTCCGACACCTGCTACCACACAGCCTCGGTTTTCGACCCGATGTCGGCCCGCATCGCCGCCGACCTGGGCTTCGAAGTCGGGATCCTTGGTGGTTCGGTCGCCTCGTTGCAAGTGCTGGGCGCCCCTGACTTTGCCCTGATCACCCTCAGCGAATTCGCTGAACAGGCCACCCGCATCGGCCGTGTCGCCCAGTTGCCGGTGATTGCTGACGCCGACCACGGCTACGGCAACGCGCTCAACGTCATGCGCACCATCGTCGAACTCGAACGGGCCGGCGTCGCCGCGCTGACCATCGAAGACACCCTGCTGCCTGCGCAGTTTGGCCGCAAATCCACCGACCTGATCACGGTCGCCGAAGGTGTCGGCAAGATCCGCGCGGCACTGGAAGCCCGCTGCGATAAGGAAATGGCGATCATCGCCCGCACCCATGCGGGGATTCTGCCGGTGCAGGAAATCATCAGCCGCACCCGGCAATACCAGCGCGCCGGGGCCGACGGTATCTGCATGGTGGGCGTAAAGGACTTCGACCATCTGGAGCAGATCGCCGAGCACCTGAGCGTGCCGCTGATGCTGGTGACCTACGGCAACCCGCTGCTACGCGATGACAAGCGCCTGGCCGAACTGGGTGTGCGCGTGACCATCGACGGCCATGGCGCTTACTTCGCCGCGATCAAGGCGACCTACGACAGCCTGCGCGAGCAACGCCAGATACTCACCCAGACGTCGGACCTGAACGCGACCGAGCTGACTCACACCTACACGCAACCCGAGGAATACATCCGCTACGCGGAAGAGTTCATGAGCGTGAAGGAATGACGGTTTAAACCGACGCGCCGCCATCGCGAGCAAGCTCGCTCCCACAGTGGATTTTTGTTGAACACAAATTTTGTATTCACCCAAGATCCTTGTGGGAGCGGGCTTGCCCGCGAAGGGGTCAGCACATCCAACACCACTGCCGCCTGACACGCCGCTTTCGTCGGATCGCCGCCCGGAGCAAGCTCGCTCACACAGGTCTTGCTGTGGACAGTCACACCGAGTCGAGCAGTTCGCGATGGGGTTTGCCATTGCCGCAACAGATCACTCGATTACGCCCGCTGGTCTTGGCTTCGTATAGCGCATGGTCGGCGTCATTGAGCCAGAGCATCGCGTCGGCGTGGGCCGGGTTGAATGACGCCAGGCCAATGCTCAGGCTGACTTCCAGCGCCGGGTTCTGCTCGTCCCCCAAGGTGGCGAATCGATCGCGCAGGGCCTCCATGACGGCGGCGGCGCGGTTCAGGGGCAGGTCCGGAAGGATCACGCAGAACTCGTCACCGCCGTAGCGCCCTGCGACATCGGTCGCTCGCAGGCTGTGCCCGAGCATTTTGCTCAACTGACGCAGGACGATGTCACCGGCAACATGGCCGTAGGTATCGTTGATGGCTTTGAAATGGTCGATATCGATCAGCGCAATCGCCCCGCCTTTTTGCTGACGTTTGCAACGCTGGAACTCGACCTCCAGCTGGTCCTTCCAGGTGCCATGGTTCAGCAGGCCCGTCAGGCTGTCGGTGCGGCTCAGTGCCAGCAGTTCACGTTTCTGACGGCCGAGGGTATGGGCCTGGCGGAAGCAGATCCAGCCCAGCGCCAACGGATACAGGCACAGCAATGGCAAACAGGCATAGAGCTGCACCGGGCTGGTGGCAGGAATGAACGCCGGGGCGAACATCTGCAAGCCAACACCGACGCCCAGCACTTGCGCGGCCGTCCCGGCCAGCAGGAAGCGCAGGCCGCCGATGGCCACGTTGTTCATGGCCATCATGGAAATGGTGGTCGCGCTGGGCAGTGGATTGAAATGCATCGCGGCAATCCAGAAACCGCCGAGAAAGGCATCGATCAGCAGATTGCGGTGTTCGGCGTGATAAGGCGTCCTGGCCCGGTGCGTCCATTGGTAAGCCAGGTGCGGCCAGACCAGGCCGTTGAACCACATGAATCCCCAGACCCAGGGCGCCGGATCGAGTGGATACATCGCCACACTCACGCACACCAATCCCAGGGCCAACCCGAGGATTCGCGATGTATAGAGCCTCCTGGCCAATGAAACCCCCTTTCCTCCCGATTTTGCCATAGGGCCTCTGTGCCACTCGACGGAATGCGAAAACAGCCTGTGCCTGTGTGCTGGAGTCTATCAGGGTGAGATCAAATAGCCATCACCAACTGACAGGCTGAATATCGCGACATCACGCTCGTGTAAAAGCAAAAGCCTCGTCTCCAGAAACGGCTATACATGAAAGAAGGGTTGATCAATGACCATAAGAGGAGGCCCATGCAGACCTTTCAAGTATTGATCATCGGCAGCGGGTTTGGCGGCCAATGTGCTGCAATCAATCTGCTCAAGGCCGGCATCGACGATTTCCGCCTGCTGGAACGACGGGATTTCTTCGGCGGCACCTGGTGCCAGAACACCTATCCCGGCGCGGCAGTCGATGTGCCCTCGCCGCTTTACTCATTGTCTTTCGCCCCTTATCGCTGGACGCAAATGTTCGCCGGACAGGCCGAACTGCGCCGCTACACCCGCCATGTGGTGGAACACTTCGGCCTGCGGGACAAGGTAGAACTGAGCGCGAATGTCGAGCGCGTCGAATGGGACGACGCCAACAAACGCTGGACGCTGTACACCGCCGACAAAGGCACGTTTTGCGCGCAGTTCCTGATCAACGCGACCGGGCCGCTGAGTCAACCAGTGGTGCCGCACTTCGACGGACAGGAACGCTTTCAGGGCAAGACTTTTCACACCAACAACTGGGATCACGGCTACGACTACCGGCAAAAATCCGTGGCCATCGTCGGCAGCGGCGCCAGTGCGGCCCAGGTCATTCCGGCCATTGCCCCGGACGTCGGGCACTTGCATGTGTTCCAGCGCACGCCCCACTGGGTATTGCCCCGGGCTGATCGCAGGTTTGGCCGCTTCGAGCGCTGGCTGCTGGGGCTCAAACCCGCCTACAAGTTGCTGCGCTGGGGTATCTACTGGCAATTCGAAACCCGGGTGTTTGGCTTCAAGTATTCGAAGCCGGCGGTGCACATGGTCCAGCGCCAGGCCCTGCGTTTTCTCAAACACCAGGTGCCGGACACCGAACTGCGGCGCCAGCTGACGCCGGACTACACCATCGGCTGTAAACGGGTAATTCTGTCCAGCACGCTGTACCCGGCCCTGGCCCGTAGCAACGTGACGCTGCACAGCCGCGAACAAGGTATCGCGTCCATCGACGAAACCGGCATCGTTACCCTCGAGGGTCAACACATCGACGTGGACCTGATCGTCTGGTCCACCGGCTACGATGCCACCGACGGGGTGATTTGCTACCCGGTAACGGGCAAAAACGGCACATGTCTCAAGGAGGTCTGGGCGCAATACCCGCGGGCCTACCTTGGCACCGCCCTGCCCGACTTCCCCAACCTGTTCATCGTCACCGGGCCGAACACCGGTATTGGCCACACCTCGGCGCTGTTCATCATCGAATCCCAGATGAATTACATCCTCGATTGCATTCGCACCTTGAAGGATCAAGGTTTACGCAGCATCGAAGTTCGCCATGAGGCGGAACGTACCTACACTGAAATGATCCACCGGGAAATGGAACGCACCGTGTGGAAGTCCGGTGGTTGCCACAGTTGGTATCAAAGCAGGAGCGGTCATGTGATTGCCATGTTTCCGGGGTTCAGCTTCAGCTTTCATCGCTTGACCCGAGCGCTGAAACCCGCCGATCACATTTTGTCCTGAGCAGATACAAGGGAGACGCGTGATGCTTTTGTTGTTCGTCGTTCTCGCAGTGTTCGTCGCCTGGAGCTGGCTGACCTACCCGGCCATCGGCTACTGGCTCTATGACTTGAACATGGCGGCCGAGGCCAAGTTGTACCGGCTGCACAAAATCGTCGTGCCCATCCCCGAGATGACCGTCTCGACCTGGCAAGGCGGACCGTACGAGGCCACCAGCAATGTGCTGATGCTCCATGGCTTCAGCGCCGACAAGAACCTCTGGCTGCGTTTCGCCCGGCACTTTGTCGGCAGCCACCGGGTGATCATCCCGGACATCGCCGGCCATGGCGAAACCGGCTTCAAGGCCGGCGGCGGCTATGACATCCCGCTACAGGCCAAGCGCATGATCCAGCTGCTGGACGTGTGCGGGGTGGAGAAAGTCCATGTCATCGGCAATTCCATGGGCGGCTACATGGCCGCATGGCTCGCGGCCACGTACCCCGAGCGCATTGTGTCCGTGGCGCTGATCGACCCGGCGGGTGTCACCGCGCCCGAGCCCAGTGACCTCGAGCGGCATTTGGCCAAGGGCCACAACCCGTTTCTGATTCACTCGCGCGAAGAGTTCCAGCGCTTCTACGCCATGACCATGGCTTCGCCACCCTGGGTACCGAAGCTGGTTCTCGATGCCGTCGCCCAGCGCTATGAACAGTCCCGCGAGGAGCTGGAAGAAATCTTCCGCGAAATGCGCGCCAGTCCGCCGATGGAACCGCATCTGCCCGACATCACCGCCCCGGCCCTGTTGTTGTGGGGGCGCAAGGACCGGCTGATCGATGTCAGCAGCGTGGCGGTCTGGAGCAAGGGCATCGCCGACCTGCGCGTGCATATCTGGGACGCCGTCGGGCACATGCCCATGGTGGAAGCCCCCACCGGTTCGGCGCGACTGTATCGGGAGTTTTTGGCATCGCTGCGCTCGGAGAGCCCACAGGATCAACGACTGCACTAGGGAGCGTTCTCAATTAGTGTCCCCTAGGCATGCAGTCCTTTGCAGAATGAAGTTCGTCAGAAACTTCGTTTGTCGGCGTCGCGCAAGGCTGCGATCTTTCGTCCATCCTTTACGTCACCGCGCCAGGAATCCTGTTCATGAACCACCCGAACTTCGTCAGCCCTGACCTGATCCGCCAACGCTTCTCCAAAGCGATGTCCGACATGTATCGCGAGGAAGTGCCGTTGTACGGCGCGTTGATGGAATTGGTGGAACAGACCAACCGCCGCGTGCTGGACAGCGACTCGCAAGTCGCACAACAGCTCACGAGCACCGGCGAAATCGAGCGCCTGGACCTGGAGCGTCATGGGGCGATCCGCGTCGGTACGGCCGCTGAACTGGCGACTCTCGCCCGCCTGTTCGCGGTGATGGGCATGCAACCGGTGGGTTACTACGACCTGACACCGGCCGGCGTGCCGGTGCATTCCACGGCTTTTCGCGCGGTGCATGAAGCATCGTTGCAGGTCAGCCCGTTTCGGGTATTCACCTCGCTGTTGCGCCTGGAGTTGATCGAAGACCTGGAGCTGCGAGCGTTCGCCCAGTCGATGCTCGACCAGCGCTCGATCTTCACCCCCACGGCCCTCTCCCTCATCGAACGTGCCGAATCCCGGGGTGGCCTGACCGAGCAGGAAGCCCTGGCGTTCGTCGAACAGGCCCTGGAAACGTTTCGCTGGCACCACAGCGCCACCGTCACTGCCGAGCAGTATCGACAACTCAGCGCCCAGCATCGTCTGATCGCCGATGTGGTGGCGTTCAAGGGCCCGCACATCAACCACCTGACACCACGGACCCTGGACATCGACATCGTCCAGACGCAAATGCCGGCCCATGGCATCACCCCCAAGGCAGTGATCGAAGGCCCGCCCCGCCGCCAATGCCCGATCCTGTTGCGCCAGACCAGTTTCAAGGCCCTGGACGAGCCGATTGCCTTCACCGATCAAAACCAGGCTCGCGGCAGTCACAGCGCCCGTTTCGGCGAAATCGAACAGCGCGGTGCCGCCCTCACGCCCAAAGGCCGGGCACTGTACGACCGCTTGCTCAATGCCGCGCGGGACGAACTCAAGGACTTCCCCAACGAAGCCAACGCCGAGCGTTACAACGCGCTCATGGCGCAGCACTTCAACGAATTCCCTGACACCTGGGAAGACATGCGCCAACAGGGCCTGGCTTACTTCCGCTACTTCGTGACGGAACAAGGCCTGGCGGCGGGTAACCTGACAAACGCCGCCCTGGAAGACCTGCTCGGCAGCGGTTGCCTGCGGGTTGAACCGCTGGTGTACGAAGACTTCCTGCCGGTCAGCGCGGCGGGGATTTTCCAGTCGAACCTTGGGGATGCGGCGCAGACCCGTTACGGCGTGCACTCCAACCAGCAAGCCTTCGAACAGGCTCTGGGGCGGCCGACGATCGATGAACTGGAGCTGTATGCCGACAGCCAGCGGCGTTCGATCGAGCAGTGTTTCGCGGCGTTGGCCGATGTTGTTCAAGTCAATAACAAACATGACTGAACGATGTCTCACCGCTCAATAAAAAACGGGCGACCTGTTGGTCGCCCGTTTTTTATATATCCGAAACTTTCAATACAGCAAAAAAGTGTTCGCCCAGTGCACTGGCCTCGGCAATCCATGCACTGGTAAAGAGCCCTGCACTGGGCGAACGGAAAGTATTTTAGTAGAAGTGGCTAAATATGTCCGTGCGGTAAAGATGAAATTTATCGACACCATATGTAATAAAATGTCGATATAAATCCTATCCCGCACCGAGCCACAAACYCACCAGTTCGACCATACGAGTTGATTATTCCTATACAAAACCTGCACAAAAACAATCAACCCGTTCAGAGCCAATATCAGTGCCTGCTGGTCACCGTCAATACATCGGTATAAACCACATTCACGCTTTGCCCGACTTTCAAGTCCTTGAGTTTGGCCTGGACCTCGGGTCGTTTGACGTCGACGGTCTTGGACTGGCCTTCCGGGTTTTCGAAGGTCACCTTGTGCTTTTTCACGTCAATGTGGGTGATTTTCAACTGCACTTTCACCTGACGATAAGCTTCGCCACCGGGGTTGGCGCTACCTGGCGCTGCGCGCATTTCACCGGTGGCTTCGGCGGTGCCCGGCAGGCCTTTGTCGACATCGGTGTCGAGGTAGGCCGCAACGGCGCTGGTAACCCGGATATCGACCGTATCGCCGACCTTGAGGTTTTTGAGGTTTTTCGCCTTGTCGGTCAGTTGCACAGGGAACTCATTACCCTGCGGACCTTTAAGGACCACGGAATGATTCGCGGTATCAACCGAAACGACTGTGGTGGTGACCTGATCAGCCACCACGACTTCGGACAGCGGAATATCGGCGGCAACTGCGCCAAAACTGGCGGCAGACAGCAAGGTTGCGAGGGTGATGGCTTTGGTCAGTGCGTGGCGTTTCATAGACAGTACTTTCCCTGTGATTGATGGCAACAAACGGCGTTGAAACCGGGCTCAACGCCATGTGTGCGATGAGCATAGACGCTGTTCGGCGAGTGGTCGCCGCGGGCCTCTGATTTTCGTGGCTAGTACCCGGTCATTTCCAGATATCCGATCCCTGCATGGCTGCCACTGAGGCGCACCGGGCCTTCCCAATACGCAATGCGCAAGTCCATCCAGGCCTGGGGATTGAGCGCGGTGATGGCGATATCGAGGTGTCTGGCGGGGATCTTGATCGACCAGCGCACGGGCATCTCGCGTCCTGCCACGCGCGCGGTGTCTTGTGGCGTGAGGCTGATGTCGCTGGCGTGCAGCATTTGTGTCTGGCCCCGGGCGTCGATCCAGGTGCCGATGAGGTAAGGCTCGCCGTCCTTTTGCCGCATGCGATACAGCATCACCTGCTCGCCGCTGTCCAGGTGCAGGGAGAACCAGTCCCAACCGGTCTGATTGCCTGTCAGGGGCTGGCTGCTCCATTCGCGGTCAAGCCAGGCCGGGCCACTGACCTGAAAGGTTTGGCCGTCGATGTCCAGCGTACCGCTGGCCTGGAAAAACGGCTGGCTGTAGTAATACGAGGCCTGACCCTGCTCGGATTTCCTGCTGAATCCCTGGTCCCCCTGAAGCACCAGCGGACCTGTCGAGGTCAACCGCAACCGGTAGCTGAAACGCCGGTCACGAGCACTGAGTTGCAGATCGGCTAAAGGGTCGTCGGCAGTCGCCTGACTGCGCAACTGCCAGTCGTCGATCCACGCATTGAACGGCGTGAGGCTGACACCAGCCTGACCGACGCCACCACGGGCATAGCGTTCAGCCGCGTGATGCACCGTCGCCGACGTCACCRCCGCGTGGCCGAGCCAGATCGTCTGATTCTGCCAACCCGCCACCTCGGGGGTGGCCTTCAAGGCGCTGCGGAACAACGTCCATTGCGCGCCGAACTCATGCCCCTGATCGTCCTTCAGGTTGGCCGTGACGTACCACCATTCGATGCGAAAGCCGTCGTGCGGGCCGTGATCCGCCGGGAAGCTGAACACCCGACCGGGCACCACCTTGGTGAACGCAGCGGCCTGGTTGCCCAGCCCGGCAAAACCCTTTTCTACCGGTGCCGGTTGATCGCAACCGCTCGCCAGCAGCGCCAGGAGCAACACGCCGAGCTTAATCTTCATGGGCGAACGTCCGCAGCAGGTCCGCCGGTTGCGTGCGGTACAAACGGTACAACGGCCAGGCCGAAGCCAGCAGCGTCGCCACCAGCGCCAGCCCCATCAATTGCAACAGTTGCCATGGAAACACCCGCAACGGCAGGCGCCAGCCAAAGGCCTGCACGTTGATCACCGTGTCCAGGCACCACGCCAGGGCGATGCCCAGTGGCAACGCCAGCACCAGGGTCAGCAGCGCCAGCAACCAGGTTTGCCCGAGGTTGAGCAACATCAAATGCCGACGTGTCACCCCCAGTGCCCACAGCGGCGCCAGTTGCCCGAGACGGCTCTGGCTTTGGGTCAACAGACTGATGAACAGCGCCACCCCGGCCACGCACAGCGTCAGGCTATTGAGCGCGGCGGTGGCGGCAAAAGTGCGCTCGAAGACTTGCGTGGACCAACCCTTGAGCCGCGCCTGATCGACGATGCGGCTGTCGTCGAGGGTAAAACGCGCCTGTAACGCCGCGACGAACGCAGGGATCGACGCCGGCTCGATGCGCAGGTTGAAGCGGCTCGGTGCCAATTGCGGCCAGCCGCGCAGCAGTTGATGGATATTGACCAGAATGTGGCCCTTGGGATTGCCGTAGTCGGCGTAGATCCCGACGATCCGTGGCGACCACGGGCCGGTTGGCGTCGGCAGCGTCAGGTGATCGCCGAGCTGCACGCGCAGGCGCCGGGCCAGTTGCTCGCTGAGCATCACCGCATCGTCCTTGGCCAGCCGCTCCCAAGGGGTGTCGCCCAAAGCTTCGAGCAGCGGCCAGTGCTGGCGATAGGTCGGATGGTCGATGATCCCGGACAGGTCCGTCGGCCAGCCCTGCAACTGGATCGACACCTGCCAGTTGGGCAGCACTGCCGCCAGTTGCGGTTGCTGGTTGAGCCAGCTTTGCAGTTCCCGGGCCTGCGCCGGGTTCTGTGGGTTGAGGTAAAGCTCGGCCGTCAGCCGTTGCTCGAGCCAGTCGCTGAAGGTTTGGCGGAACCCCGCGGTCATGCTGCCGGCACCGATGTTTGCCGCCATGGCCAGCAGCAGCGCCATCAACGCCAGGCTCAGGGCCGGCAGTTGTTGACGGCAATCGGCGACAAACCACTGGCCGAGCACCGAGCGACTGCGCTGCGAACCGAGACTGAGCAGCGAACTGAGCACCACCGGCAGTGCCAGTGCGGCACCGATCAACAGCGCCGCCATCAACACGAAGCCAATGACCAGGCTGTCACCGAAAATCAACGCCAGCAGCGCGATCACCCCGGCCATTGCCGCCACCCCGCCCTGGCGTCGCAACCAGCGGGCATGGGCCTGATGCCAGGCCTGCGGGTCGGCCAGCGCCAGCAAGGGCAAGCGCGCCGCCCGCAGCAGGCTGCTGGCACCGGCCAGCAACGCGCCGATCAGGCTCAAGCCGATACCGCTGAACCACCACGACAGGCTGAGGCTCAACTGCCCCGCCACTTCGGCGCCGTACAAGCCACGCAGGCTGGCGGCGACATCGGGCAACAGCACGCCGGCCAGCAGGTAGCCGCTGACCACCCCGGCCACACCGCCGATCAGGGCCAATCCACCCAATTCGACGGCGAGACAAGCGATCAGCATCCGCGCACTCACACCGCAGGCACGCAGGGTCCGGAGCAGGCTTCGCCGTTGCTCCAGCGCCAGCCCGATGGCGGCGTGCACGATAAACAGGCCGACAACGAACGACAGTACCCCCAGGGCATCGAGGTTCAGGTGAAAGCTTTCGGTCAGGCGCGCCAGGTTGTTTTCTTCATCGGCGCTCTTGAGTTGCAGCTGCCCCTTGAGCGAATCCGGCAGCGGCGCAGTGAAGTCCTTCGGCAACAGCAGACGCGACAACTGATCCGGCAACCCCAGAATCTGCTGGGCAAAACCGATGTCCACCAGCAGCACACCGGGCGCCATATCAGCCTGCACATGCAACGGCGGCAGTGCCGCGCCAGCCAGGTTCAAGGGCCGGTCACCCTCACGCAAATCCAGTGCCTGCAAGGTTTGCGACGATATCCAGGTAGTGCCCGGCGGGCTGAAAAAATCGACCACCTGTTCAATCGCCAGGGCCTGCCCGGCCACCGCCGCGCCCGCCGGCAGCGACACCGGCTCGATGCCCATCAACTGCAAGCGCTGCTCTTCATGGCCCTTGAGCGTCACTCGCCCTTGCAGTACCGGTGACACCGGCCACCCCGCTCGGCGCAGATCGATAAACCATTGCTGTGGGAACGTGCCGCCGCCGGGCGCACTGAGGCTGGCCTGAGGTTCGCCACCGATCAACCGACTGGCGCGGGCATAACTGTCGCGGGCCTGGCTGTTGAGTGCCTGGACGCCGGTCAACAGACTGGTGGCCAGCCACAACCCGGTCAGCACACTGAAAAACTGTACCGGGTGCTGCCGCCAGTGGCTGAGCAGGGCGCGCAGGGTTTCGCCGAAAATGCGCATGTCAGCGCGCCCCCACACCGGCAAGACGACCACCGCACAGCAGCGCTTTTTCCGCCAGCCGCGCCGCCACGCCGGGACTGTGGGTGACCATCAACAGGCTGGTGGGACTGTCGTCGAGCAATTCCAGCAGCAACTGCAACACCTCGGCGCCGGTGGTTTCATCGAGGCTGCCGGTGGGCTCGTCGGCCAGCAGCAGTTGCGGGCGCGACGCCAGCGCCCGCCCCAGCGCGACCCGTTGCTGCTGGCCGCCGGACAGTTGCTCCGGGTAGCGCCGCAGCAACTCGCCCAAGCCCAGGCGCTGCACCAGGTGCGCCTGCCAGTGTGGGTCATGGCGCCCGGCCAGACGCGCCTGAATCGCCAGGTTGTCTTCGACCCGCAGGCTGCCGATCAGGTTGAATTGCTGGAACACCAGGCCGATTTCCGTACGGCGCCAGTTCGCCAGTTGCCCTTCATTCATCTGTTCCAGACGATGCTCGCCACTGCGGATGCTGCCGCGATCGATCCTGTCCAGCCCGGCGATCAGGTGCAGCAAGGTGCTTTTGCCACTGCCCGACTCGCCCATCAGCGCCAGGCTGCTGCCGGGCCTGAGCGTCAGGTCGACGCCTTGCAGCACCGGCAGCGGCCCCTGCGGTGTGGCGTAGCTTTTGAACACGCCATGGACTTCAAGCATGGGTCAACCTGCTGGATATGCCTGGTCCAAGGATAGCGGCCCTGAATGTTTTTTGTCCGTTGCTGATGATCGCCCTGCCCGAGCCCCGCCCTACCCTCGAAGCTGGTCTGACCATAACGATAAAAAACGGAGACGCCATGCCTCGTTTCACCTTGAGCCCTCGTGGGCTGCTCGCTTGCCTGATCACTGCCTGCCTTGCGCAATCGGTGGTCGCCGCCAACGGACCGGTCGCGGCCAGCCCGCAAACCACGGCCAGTAACGCCGCCGTGCTGCAACAACTGCCCTTCACCGACCGCACCGACTACGAGTCGGTCACCAAGGGCCTGATCGCGCCGTTCAAGGGCCAGGTCAAGGACGCCTCGGGCAAGGTCATCTGGGATATCCAGGCCTATGACTTCCTCAGCAAGGACCAGGCCCCGGAGTCGGTCAACCCGAGCCTCTGGCGCCTGGCCCAACTCAGCGCCCATGCCGGACTGTTCGAAGTCAGCCCTCGGCTGTATCAGGTGCGCGGTCTTGACCTGGCCAACATGACCATCATCGAAGGCGACGACGGGCTGATCATCATCGACCCGCTGACCATGGCCGAAACCGCCAAGGCAGCACTGGACCTGTACTACCAGAACCGCCCGCACAAACCGGTGGTGGCGGTGATCTACAGCCATACCCACGTCGACCACTTCGGTGGTGTGCGCGGGGTCATCGACGAGGCAGACGTCAAGGCCGGCAAGGTCAAGGTGTTCGCCCCCGCCGGGTTCATGGAACACGTGATGAGCGAAAACGTCTACGCCGGCAACGCCATGAGCCGCCGCGCGCAGTTCCAGTTCGGCAGCCTGCTGCCCCGTGGCGAAAAAGGCCAGGTCGATGCCGGCCTGGGCAAGAGCACGCCGAGCGGCGGCACCGTCACCCTGATCCCGCCCACCGACCTGATCGACAAGGAACTGGAAACCCGCACCATCGCCGGCCTCGACGTGGAGTTCCAGTTGACCCCGGGCACCGAAGCACCGGCGGAAATGAACCTGTACCTGCCGCAGTTGCGCGCCTTGTGCATGGCAGAAAACGCCACGCAAATGATGCACAACATCCTCACCCCGCGCGGCGCGCAAGTGCGCGACGCCAAGGCCTGGGCCGAGTACCTGGACAGCAGCCTGGCGCGTTACGGTGACAAGAGCGATGTGTTGTTCGCCCAGCACAACTGGCCGACCTGGGGCGGCGAACGCATCCGCACCTTCCTCGCCGACCAGCGCGACATGTACGCCTTCCTCAACGACCGCACCCTGCACTTGCTGAATCAGGGCCTGACGTCGCTGGAAATCGCCGATTCGATCAAGAAACTGCCTGGCACCCTCGACCAGAAGTGGTACACCCGTGGCTACTACGGCTCGCTGAGTTTCAACACCCGCGCGGTGTATCAGCGCTACATGGGTTTCTATGACGGTAACCCGGCCAACCTCAATCCACTGCCACCGGTAGAAACGGCCAAGCGTTCGGTCGAAGCCATGGGCGGCGACGCGGCCGTGCTGGGGAAAATGCAGGCGGCAATGGCCAAGGGTGAATACCGCTGGGCCGCGCAACTGGGCAATCAGTTGCTGTTCGCCAACCCGGACAACGGCGATGCGCGCAAAGCCCAGGCCCAGACGCTGGAGCAAATGGGCTATCAAAGTGAAAACGCCACCTGGCGCAACATGTACCTGACCGGTGCCATGGAACTGCGCGATGGCGTGCCACCCCAAGCGGGCACGTCGGTATCGGTGGACATGGTGCGGGCGATGAGCCCGCAGATGTTCTTCGACTTCCTGGCGGTTCGCCTGGACAGTGAAAAGGCTGTAGGCCATGACCTGACCCTGAACTGGACCTTCGAGGATCAGAACAAGGACTTCAACCTGACCCTGCGCAATGGTGTGCTGACCCACCGTGCCGGGCTCAATCCCCAGGCGGACGCCAGCGTGACCATGAGCAAGGCCACCCTGGAACAGATCAGCCTCAAGCAACTGGATATCCCGGCGGCGATCCAGAAAGGCCTGATCAAGTTGCAAGGCAATGGCAAGAAGCTTGGGGAGTTGATGAGCAGCCTCGATACCTTCGCGCCGCAGTTCAATATCGTCACGCCTTGAACCGGTGACGCGGCAAACCGCGTCGCCTCCATCTCGAGCGGGTCGGATCGCCGCACCGTCGCTCCCACACTGGGTCTGTGTCATTCACAAATACTGTGAACAGCCTGGATCCCTTGTGGGAGCGACTGACGGGTCTTATTTGGCCGTAAATTTGGTGTAGCTATTGATCAGGTTGCGATAGTTCGGCAGGCGCTCAGACAGCAGGTTGGCCAGGCCTTCCATATCGTTACGCCAGTCGCCTTGCAGCTCGCAGGCCACAGAGAACCAGTTCAGCAGGTGCGCACCGGCGGCCGACATGCGTGCCCAGGCCGCTTGCTGCACGGTGGTGTTGAAGGTGCCGGAAGCATCGGTCACCACAAACACCTCAAAGCCTTCGGCAATGGCCGACAGGGTCGGGAACGCCACGCATACGTCGGTCACCACACCGGCGATGATCAGTTGCTTGCGTCCGGTGGCCTTGATCGCCTTGACGAAGTCTTCGTTGTCCCAGGCGTTGATCTGGCCCGGGCGTGCAATGAACGGCGCGTCCGGGAACTGCGCCTTGAGCTCCGGCACGATCGGACCGTTCGGACCGCTGTCGAAACTGGTGGTGAGGATGGTCGGCAATTTGAAGAACTTGGCGATGTCACCCAAGGCCAGTACGTTGTTCTTGAACTCGTTGGGCGAGAAATCCTGCACCAGCGAGATCAGACCGGTCTGGTGGTCGACCAGCAATACCACGGCATCGTCTTTGTTCAGGCGCTTGTAAGGTACGTTGCTCATTGGAAACTCCTTGGTGGATGGTTGTCGCAGTCAACGCCGACCTGTTGGGCCGGCGCTTTTTTAAATGGGTCAGAAGGCA
Source organism: Pseudomonas sp. P4_C4 (assembly GCF_056402055.1). NCBI lineage: Bacteria > Pseudomonadati > Pseudomonadota > Gammaproteobacteria > Pseudomonadales > Pseudomonadaceae > Pseudomonas > Pseudomonas sp. P4_C4. Next base: position 44,273 of record NZ_JBFUID010000037.1, read on the forward strand.
AAACACGAGCAGCCAAAGGCGCCCCAGAAACCGGCGAAATCGCTGACCGGCGCGTTCGACAGGCGCGCCCGTTCATGACTGTGGGAATGCACCGCGCACGGGCCGCTGCAATGGTGAACCTGGGCCTGCATCGGCGACGTCGGGCGCCAGTGGCCCGGGACCTTCACCACCGGCGACCAGTCCGGCAGCACCGGTACGCTGGCCGGCCCGAGCTTCTCGAAGTCACCGGCGCCGTACACCACCTTGCCGCCGACCACGGTCAGCACCGACTCGATCCACTTGATCGCCTCTTCGTCGACGCTGAAAAAGTCCGCGCTGAGGGCCGCGACGTCGGCCAATTGCCCGACCTTGATCTGGCCTTTCTTGCCTTGCTCCGACGAGAACCAGGCGCTGCCATGGGTGAACAGTTCCAGTGCAGTCAGGCGCGAAAGGCCTTCGGCGTGCAACTCCATGCCGCCGACGGTGCGACCGCTGACCATCCAGTACAGCGAGGTCCACGGGTTGTAGCTCGACACCCGGGTCGCGTCGGTACCGGCGCCCACCGGTACGCCCTCGGCCAGCATGCGTTTGATCGGCGGCGTGGCTTCGGCCGCTTTAGCGCCGTAACGCTCGACGAAATACTCGCCCTGGAACGCCATGCGATCCTGAATCGCAATGCCGCCACCCAGCGCCCTCACCCGCTCGATGTTCTGCGGGGTGATGGTTTCGGCGTGGTCGAAAAACCACGGCAAGCCGTTGAACGGAATGTCGCGATTGACCTTCTCGAACACGTCGAGCATGCGGCTGATGGATTCGTTGTAGGTGGCGTGCAAGCGGAATGGCCAGCGTTGCTCAACGAGATGGCGCACCACCGGCTCCAGTTCCGCTTCCATGGTTTGCGGCAGGTCCGGGCGCGGTTCGAGGAAGTCTTCGAAGTCCGCCGCCGAGAACACCAGCATTTCCCCGGCACCGTTGTGCCGCAGGTAATCGTCGCCCTGGTGCAGCTTCACGCTGCCGGTCCAGTTCTTGAAGTCGGTCAACTCTTCCTTGGGCTTCTGGGTGAACAGGTTGTAGGCGATGCGCACGGTCAGTTGCTCATCCTTCGCCAACTGTTCGATCACCTGGTAATCGTCCGGGTAATTCTGGAAACCGCCGCCGGCATCAATGGCACTGGTCAGGCCCAGGCGATTGAGTTCGCGCATGAACTGGCGGGTCGAGTTGACCTGATACTCCAGCGGCAGCTTCGGCCCCTTGGCCAGCGTCGAGTACAGAATCATCGCATTGGGCCGCGCCACCAGCATGCCGGTCGGCTCGCCGTTGGCGTCGCGCACGATCTCGCCACCCGGCGGGTTCGGCGTGTCGCGGGTGTAACCGGCTACGCGCAACGCGGCGCGGTTGAGCAAGGCGCGGTCGTACAGGTGCAGGACGAACACCGGTGTGTCCGGTGCGGCCTGATTGAGCTCTGCAAGCGTTGGCATACGTTTCTCGGCGAACTGGAATTCGTTCCAGCCACCGACCACCCGCACCCACTGCGGAGTCGGCGTGCGGTCAGCCTGATCCTTGAGCATGCGCAAGGCATCGGCCAGTGACGGCACACCTTCCCAACGCAGTTCCAGGTTGTAGTTCAAGCCACCACGGATCAGGTGCAAGTGCGAGTCGTTGAGCCCGGGAACCACACAACGGCCCTTGAGGTCGATGACCTGGGTGTTCGAACCACGCAGGGCCATGGCCTGGGCATCGCTGCCCACCACGACAAAACGACCGTCGCTGATCGCCACGGCGCTGGCGAGCGGTTTTTCGCGGTCAACGGTGTGGAATTGACCATTGAACAGAATCAGATCGGCGTTCATCACGGTTCCTCGTGCAAAGTAGCGGGAGACAGCCAGGGCGCAAACAGACGCGTCGCCATGGGCATGAAGATGTAAACCACCGACAGCACGATGGTCAGGGTGATCAGGAACGTGGCAACCACGTAGTTGGAGAGCAAGGCGTTGAGCCGCAACAACGGCCCCCAGAGCAGCGGCACCAGCAAGGTGTGCGGCAGGATCACCAGCAGCGTCACCACGGCTTGCTTCCAGCGCGGCGGTGGCGTCCCGGCTTCGGCCTGGGGCGAAAACCAGAACTCGTTGACCGGATTGACTTCGGTCTGGTCGCCATCGGCGAGCATCGGCGCGGCTTCGTCGACCAGTGCCTGGCGTTGCGGTGAATCGAGCCAGTTCTGCATCGCTTCGGTCGAGCAAAAACGCAGCACGCAGGTGTAGGTATCGAGGCCGGTGTGCTTGCCACGCACCACATCCACGCCCAAGTGCCCGACGTTCTGTGCGGCCACCTTGACGATGTTGCGCAGCCAGGCTTCATAAGGCACTTCGAAACCGGCCTTGACCCGGTGTTTGACGATCAGGGTCACCACCTCATCAGGCCCGGGACTTGCCGGCTCACGGCGATTGGATTCAGACATAACGCAAGGCTCCGGCGAAACGGACATTGAGCGCCAGCCGTCCCGGCCCGGCGATGAAAATGCTGGTGAAGACAATCAGCAACAGCCAGCCGAACTGGCCTTCGAAGAGGGTCCACTGCGGATGCACGATCAACATCGACACCCACAGCACAAACAGAATAGGCAAACATGCCAGCCGCGCCAGCAACCCGCCGACGATCAGCAGCGGGCACACGACCTCGGCGAAAATCGCCAGCACCAGCGTCAGGTTCGCGCCCAGGTGGAAAGGGTCTTCGATGTTTTGCAACTCGGCACTGTAGTGCAGCAGCTTGGGCAAACCGTGCACCCACAACAGGAACAGCCCGCCGCTGACCCGCAGGAACAGCAGCCCCCAGTCTTGCGCCCGATCATCGCGTCGCGRAGCGTCCATGGCCTACCCGCACAAATGAAAAAACACCGGCGCCGATGCGCCGGGACTGGATTCGATAGTGCCGGGACGGGGGGAGGAAAAATTGAATGTACGTGCTCTGTTTGCGCGAAGACCGAGATCGACCAAACGACATGGAACCCTGTGGGAGCGAGCTTGCTCCCACAGGTTTATTTGTTGTTGCCTCTACCGGGTTATTCCTGCGGGTCGAGATTATCCAGCGCCCGATTCACCGCCAGCTCACCAAGCATGATGATCTGCGCAATCCCCAGCAGCGCGTTGCGATGAGGGCTTTGCAGAAATCCCGCAAGGTCACTGGCCATGATGCTGGCCGAGGCCAGGGATTCGCAGGCGTGGGCCAATAGCGTTTCGGTATTGATGTCGGGGGCGATGACAAACATCGTGCTGGGTTTGTGCGATGGAGCCGGATCTTTCGGGGGATTGAGGTAGTGATCCAGTGCGCGGTCGGCGGCTTCGTGGAGCTTTCTGGAGTCGAGCGAATCGTAGGGGGAAACGTCGTCGGATTGCGGGGGATTCGGGGTTGGTTTGAACATGGCGGAGCTCCTTTATACCTGGTAAAACCACCAAAACCCGTCGCTAAACAAGTAAGGGTGGCAGCTGTACGCAGGTTAGCGAACCGGGAGGTATAAGACCCGGCAGACCCGAAGGTCTCCCGCGCACAGCCACCATGTCGAAAATTGCAAACACACGAATATGTGCAATAGAGACTGGAGCCTTGTTGCGCTTATACCTGGTCGGGTCGCTAAACCCGGTCGCTGAAGTTACAGCGACAGGGAAACGATAAAGACCGAGTACAAGACTCACAAGCCGGCGGATTCTGGCGTAGTTGTAGGCAACGACGCAAGGCGGTGTGGCTTTCAGGAATAGAGGCTGACGGCTTTTGAACAGGGCTGTCAGAACGCGGCACATTCCCTGTGGGAGCGAGCTTGCTCGCGATGGCGGCATTACATCCGGCATTGGTGTTGACTGATCCACCGCTATCGCGAGCAGGCTCGCTCCTACAGTGGATCAGCGTATGTCTGTGAGAGATTGGTCGGCTGGCAGGCCGCCTTCGCTGGCAAGCCAGCTCCTACAGTTGATCGGCGTACACAGACGCTTCTCACCACTCATCAGGCCGAGCGTTAGCTCGCCTGCAGCTCTTGATCTTGATCCACCCGCCCCCTCGGCAGGCTGAGTGGAGGTGTTCATCCGGGGATGGGCGCGCAGCGCCGTTCGACGCAGTCGAACTCATTGCATGTAGGTCGAAGCGAAGCCGACCGGAGGGCAATGCCCCCGGATGAATACCGGAGCGAAGGAACGCCGAGCCTTAGCGAGGGGCCGTACGTTCGGGGCGAGCGTTTTTTTGGTTACTTTTTTTAGGCGCTTGTAAAAAAAGTGACTCGCCGTCAGGGCGAAACCGCCAGCCGCCGTTACCGAAAAAACGGATATGTACTCAATCAAAAAAGCAGCCTGGTCGGCCCATAGGCCGCCAAGGTCTACAGCTACGGAATATCCAAAGTCACCGACATGAACTGACTGATCCGCGACCGCAACCACCGCTCCGCCGGATCATTGTCATGCACCCCGCTCCAGGCCATCGACAACTGCGCCGCCTCAATCTCGAACGGCGGATCCTCGGCACGCAACCCACACCCCTCCACCAACGCACACGCCGCATAATCCGGCACGGTGGCAATCATCTCGGTCCCGGCGAGCAACGCCCGCAACCCACTGAACTGTGGCACCCCCAGCACCACACGACGACAGCGCCCGACCTTCGCCAGATCCAGATCGATATTGCCGCTCAAGTCCCCCGAGAACGACACCATCGCATGAGGCCGCTCGCAGTACTCATCCAGGGTCAGCGTCCCCGGCCGGGTGTCGCCGCGCAGCACCTTGCAGGGAATATCGCGCAGCTTCTTGCGCTTGGCATTGGCCGGCAGATCCGTGGTGTAACTCACGCCCACCGAGATTTCCCCCGACGCCAGCAGCGCCGGCATCAACAGATAATTGGCCCGCCGCACGACCACGACGATGCCCGGTGCTTCCTCTTGCAACTGACGCAGCAACGGCGGAAACAAACCAAACTCGGCATCGTCCGACAGACCGATGCGGAACACATCGCAACTGGTCTCCGGATCGAATTCCTTGGCCCGGCTGACCGCGCCGGAAATGGTGTCCATCGCCGGCTGCAACTCCTTGAGAATCGCCAACGCACGCGCCGTCGGTTCCATGCCGCGACCGTTGCGCAACAGCAACGGGTCGTCGAACAGATCGCGCAAACGCCCCAACGCGGCGCTCACCGCCGGCTGACCCATGAACAGTTTTTCGGCGACGCGGGTCAGGTTCTTTTCGAACATCAGGGCTTCGAAAATCACCAGCAGGTTCATGTCGACGCGACGCAGATCGTTACGGTTCATAGGCTCGGGTTCCTTGTGTGGTCGGCCAGGCGCGAGAACTGCCGACTTTACTCGATCAACGGCACGTTCGCCGCTCGTTTGTACGGTCCGTATTCCACCGGCACCCACTGGAAATGCTTGCCTTCGGCGGTGATATGACCGATGCCGGGGAATGGCAGGTGCGCCGCCGTCACCCAGGTCTTGCTGGTGGCAGCGGCACTGAACACCTGGTTGCGGCTTTTGATCGCATGCTGGCTGTCGACGTCGAAACCGATCGATACCTCAGGGTGCAGGAATTGCACAGCGAGGTTGTGCACCAGGTCGCCCATGAACAGGATGCTTTGCCCTTGCGAGGTGAAACGGTACGTGGTGCTGCCCGGCGTGTGTCCGGCTTCCAGTTGCGCCTCGACCACGCCCGGCAGCGGCGACTGGCCGGGGGTGAAGGTCTTGAATCGGCCGGCGGCCACGTAAGGTGCAGTGGAATCCTGGGCGATTTTGAAGTAGCCCTTGGCCGCTTCCGGTGCCTTGGCCAACGCCTGCGGGTCGAGCCAGTAGTCGGCTTCGGCCTTGGCCGCGTACACCGTGGCATTGGCGAACACCGGTTGCTGCTGGCCATCCACCAGACCGCAGACGTGATCCAGGTGCAGGTGGGTGATCAGGATGGCGTCCACCTGCTCGGGCTTGTAGCCGGCCGCTTGAAGGTTGGCCGGGAGCTGGCCGGCGGTAGGACCGATACACTGCCCTGCCCCGGTATCAATCAGGACAAGCTGTTTACCGGTGTTGACCAGAAAGGCGTTGAAGGCGGTCTGCACACCCGGGGTTTCAATCGAACGACGGGCCAACAGCGCGCGGATCTGGCTCTGGCTCATGCCTTGCAACAGCTTCGGCGACAGGTCGTTATAGCCGTCGAACAGCGCCGTCACTTCATAATCCCCCAGTGCCAGCCGGAAGTAACCGGGTACTTGCGTGCCCACCTGCACAGGCGCCTGGGCCAGCGCGTTGGCGGATATCAGAACCAGGCCGATGGTGCCCAGCGTTCCCTGCCATGTCCGTTTCATCTGTTCACCTTTTCAAACCAATCGACGGTCCGTTGTGGCCCGCTCCATATTGCGCATCTTGTGCCCATCAACGTCGCCCGCACTTGCAACGATGTGCTGTGTTCACAACCTCGGGCATGGAATTAACAACGTTTAACTCGTCAGCCACAGCGGGCGCCGCCAACAATGAAGCCCTCAGCGCAGAACTGTTTTTCCAGAGTAACGGTGCTGATCGCTCAAACCGGGCGCCAGTGCTTTTCCTCCCCCGACCGGACAATGGCCATGGCTTCCCCACAGCACACCACCGCCCGCGCACTTGCCAGCGAACCACGCAAGACCCACACCGGCGGCCTCAGCCCGCAGCGCGAACGGCTGGTCAAACAACTGATCCTCGAACGCCTGGGCGACAGCCTGGAAGTCAGCGAACTGGCACAGGCCTGCGCCCTCTCGCGCAGTCACTTCTCCCGCGCGTTCAAGTGCAGCACCGGCCTCTCGCCCCAGGACTGGATTCGCCAGCAGCGCATTGTCCTGGCCAAGCAATTGATCCAGTACACCGACATGAGCCTTACGCAGATCAGCCTTGAATGCGGCTTCTGCGATCAGGCGCACTTCTGCCACATCTTCACCCGCAGCGAAGGCATCAATCCGTTTGCGTGGCGCAGTCAGGTGGTGCTTGGCCTTAAAAGCAAAAGATCGCAGCCTTCGGCAGCTCCTACGGGCATGCACGCAACCCTGTAGGAGCTGGCGAAGCCTGCGATCTTTTGATCCGGCTTTTTAACCTTTCAAGAACGCCAACAGGTCAGCGTTGAGCTGATCCTTGTGGGTGTCCGTCAAACCGTGAGGGGCGCCCGGGTAAATCTTCAGGGTCGAGCCCTTCACCAGCCTGGCGGAGGCGACGCCCGCCGCTTCGTACGGCACCACCTGATCCGCGTCGCCATGCACCACCAGGGTCGGCACGTCGAACTTCTTCAGGTCTTCGGTGAAGTCGGTTTCCGAGAACGCCTTGATGCAGTCATAGGCGTTCTTGTGCCCGGCCATCATGCCCTGCATCCAGAACCAGTCGATCATACCCTGGGACGGTTTCGCGCCGGGTTTGTTGAAGCCGAAGAACGGGCCGCTGGCGAGGTCGACGTACAGCTGCGAACGGTCGGCCAGCGAGGCCTGGCGGATGCCGTCGAACACGTCCAGCGGCAGGCCGCCGGGGTTGGCTTCGGTCTTGAGCATCAGGGGCGGCACCGCGGAAATCAGCCCGGCCTTGGCCACGCGCCCGGTGCCGTGGCGACCGATGTAACGTGCCACCTCGCCACCGCCGGTGGAGAAGCCGAACAGCACGGCGTTTTGCAGATCGAGCAGCTCGATCAACTGCGCCAGATCGTCGGCGTAATGGTCCATGTCATTGCCCGACCACGGCTGGCTGGAACGCCCATGACCGCGACGGTCGTGGGCGATGACCCGGTAGCCCCTGGAGGCCAGGAAAATCATCTGCGACTCCCAGCTGTCGGCGTTCAGCGGCCAGCCGTGACTGAAGACAATCGGCTGACCGGTGCCCCAGTCCTTGTAGTAGATCTCGACGCCGTCGCGGGTAGTGAAGGTGCTCATGGGTGATGCCTCCTTAACGAGGGTTGGGGTGTGAATCAAACCGGTAGCGGGTTCATGCGATCCGCCAGGCGCGCCACACGCTCGCCCAGGTGCGCGGCGGTGCAGCGATCCTCGGGCGGAGGGGCATCGTCGGGGGATTGTTCGACATTCGACTGGGCCATGGCGCCCAGTGAGCTGCCCAGGCGATTGAGCTGGCCGTTGAACGCACCGCTGCTGGAGCGCGCCGGCAGCAGGTCGAGGCCGACCCAGATCATCGAGTGCTGGGCGGCGAACACGGCCATCTGCAGCAATGTGTTGAGTTTGTCGCCGCACAGGCAGCCGGAATTGGTGAAACCGGCTGCCAGTTTGTCGCGCCAGGGCTGGGCCAGGTAGAACGCCGCCGTGGCCTCCATGAATGCCTTGAAGGCCGCCGAGGCGCTGCCCATGTAGGTCGGCGCGCCGAAGATGATGGCGTCGGCGTTGTGCAGCCGCTCCCAGTGCTCGTCCACGTCCTCGACCGGAATCAACTGGCAGGTGCTGCCCAGATGCCGTTCCACGCCCCCGGCCACGGCTTCGGCCATGACCCGGGTGTGCCCGTAGCCACTGTGATAGACCACCACCACGTTGCTCATTGCTCTGTCCTTGCGATGGATTGAATCCCTTTGTAGGACCGATTTTTGGCGCAGACCGGACGCGCGACGAGTTAAACGTTGTTAAATTTCCATGGCGCGCAAAAAGCCTCGGCAACTGCTGTCCGTCTGTCGCGCCCAATGATCACGGGACCGACAGCCATTGGCCGATACGTTAGAGTCAATGCCTGCCCCTTCAGTCACCCGGGCGGCGCATTGCGCTGGGTAAAAAACCTGAGGAATATGCTCGAAAACCGCGTATTAGACGGATGCAGCAGGAGCGACTCGTTGACCCTTTCCCCCGAACAGGCTGTTCATTTCGGCCCCTACCGGGTCTACCCCGGACAACGCCTGGTGATGGAGGCCGACCAGCCCTTGCGCCTGGGGCGGCGCGCCATGGACATTCTGTTGATCCTGCTTGAGCACGCCGGCAACGTGGTCAGCAAGCAGCAGCTGATCGCCCGGGTCTGGCCCAGCAGCGTGGTCGAAGACATCAACCTGCGGGTGCACATGGCCGCGTTGCGCAAGGCGCTCGGCGACGGTCAGGCCGGCCAGCGCTACATCGTCACCGTGGCCCAGCGCGGGTACAGTTTCGTCGCACCGCATTCACTGGAGCAGGCCGAGCAAGCGCCGGAGCCCGCACGTACCGCGTCGAGCCGGCATAACCTGCCGGTGCGCCGCACGCGCATGATCGGCCGGCAGACCCTGGTCGACAACCTGATGGAACAACTGCCCCGCCAGCGCTTCATCACCCTCCTCGGCCCCGGCGGCATCGGCAAGACCACCGTAGCCCTGCGGGTCGCCGAACAAATGATCGGTCGCTACCGGGACGGCATTCACCTGCTGGACCTGGCCCCGATCAACTGCCCGCTGATGATTAACGGTCATCTGGCGACGCTACTCGAACTGGCCCTGCACGACGACGCTCCCCTGAGCGGACTTGCAGACTCTCTGCGCGATCGCCACATGCTGCTGATCATCGACAACTGCGAACACTTGGTCGACGCCATTGCCCAGCTCAGCGAAGACATTCTGCGCAGTGCGCCGCACGTGCACATCCTCGCCACCAGCCGCGAGAGCCTGCGGGCCGAAGGGGAATTCGTCCAGCGTCTGGAGTCACTCGACTGCCCGCCGCCCATCGCCGTCCTCGACCGCGCCCAGGCCATGACCTTTTCCGCCCTGCAACTGTTTGTCGAGCGGGCCATGGCCAGTCATGACAGCTTTGAACTGACTGATGATGAACTGCCGCTGCTGATAGACATTTGCCATCGACTGGACGGCATACCGCTGGCCATCGAACTGGCAGCGGCGCAAGTCGGCAACTTCGGATTGCACGGCTTGCTGGCGCAGTTGCAAAGCAGCTTCCGGTTGCTGAACCAGTCCTGCCAGACGCCCCTGGCACGCCATCAGACCCTGCGTGCAACATTGGACTGGAGCTTTGAACTGCTCACTGCCTGCGAAAAGACCTGCCTGCGCCGACTGAGTGTGTTTTGCGCTGGCTTCACCCTGGAGTCGGCAGCGGCGGTGATTGTCGGCGAACATATAGAACCGCGCGAGGTGTTCGGTTCAATCACGCAACTGGTCGCCAAGTCGTTGCTGAACGTGGAAGTGGGCGACGAAGACGTGTACTACCGTCTGCTCGACACCACCCGCGGCTACGCCCAGGAAAAACTTGCGCAAACCGCCGACCTGCCCGGCACGCGGGAACGCCATGCCGAGCGCTGCCTGGTGCTGATGCAACAGGCGCAGGACGACTGGGAGAAAACCTCGACCGACCTGTGGATCGAGCGCTATGGCCGGGCTCTGGAGGACATCCGTGCAGCCCTCGATTGGGGTTTGCACGCGCAAGGGCCGCAGGCACTGGCGATACGCCTGGCCGCGAAGTCCACTCCCCTGTGGCAGGAGTTGTCACTACTCAAGGAACACGGCGGTTATGTGCGCAAGGCCCTGGCCTTGCTCGAGCAGTCACCCGAGCCTTGCCCGCGCCTGAAGATGGCCCTCATGCTGGCCCTGGGCAGCGCCTGTTATCACGCGCAGGGGGGTACCGACGAAACCGTCGGCGCCTTCGTCAGCGCCCACCGCCTGGCCCGACAGTGCAACGATGTGGCTGGCCAGTTACTGGCGATTTCCGGTCACCTGGCGGTCAATCTCTGTTGCGGTCATTACCGGATGGCCCAGGAGCAGAGCCGACAATTCGATCAACTGGGGCTGCATGACGACGCCCTGATGTCCCTGAGCATGCATCGATTGCGGGTACTGGCCCTGCACTTCTGCGGCGACCAGCATCAGGCTCGGGAGCATGCCGAACAGGTGCTGCAACGCATGGCCCACAGCGGTCATCTCAACCGTTTCACCCATGGTTTCGGCGTGCAATACGACCAGAGCGTTGCGGCGCTGACCATCCACGCGCGCATCCTCTGGCTGCAAGGCCAACCGGAGCAGGCCTGGCGCGCGGCCCGGCAGGCACTGGACATCGCATTGCAGATCAACCACGGCACATCGATCTGCTACACCCTGGCGCTCTCCGGCTGCCTGATCGCTTACTACAACGGCGACACCCGCAGCGCCCGCGAACTCCTGCGCCTGCTCCTGGAACAGGCGCAGAAACACTCGGTTCCACTGTTCTATCACTGGGCGCAACACTACGCGCAGGTTATCGGCGGCACCGATGTTCGACCGACCGGCCGCCAAAGTGTCGGTTTGATCAAAGACATCATGGTCACGCTGGATACGGCATACGTCGACGATGGTTTGCTCGAACGCGCGCAAAACGGTGCGTCGGGCTGGAGCACGGCAGAGATTCTGCGGGCCAGGGCCAAGACATTGCTGGCAACGGATTGCCCGGTCAATGTAGCAACGGCCGAAACCGTGCTGCTCAAGGCACTCAAGGTGGCAAAAGCCCAGGGTGCCCTGGCCTGGGAGCTGCGCAGCGCCACTTCGCTGGCGCAACTGTGGCAGCGTCAAGGCCACCGCCAAAGGGCGTATGACCTGCTGGCACCGATCTACGAGCGTTTCACCGAAGGTTTTGCCACGCCTGACCTGATGACGGTTCGCCGGCTACTCGACGAGTTGCAATGCCACCTGTCGACCTGAAGACCAGCACGTTTTACTGATGTATGCCGCATAACGCATTTCAAGGGTTCGCAATTGACCACTGAGTTCGAGTTTTTCCAGTGCGTAGGTGCGGGTGGTGTTGAGAAAGCGGTAACGGGTAACACCGCCGCCCTGCTCCTGGGACAGCAGTGACTTGAGAGCGAGGCTCTCCATCACCTTGATCAGCTCGGCGGCGGGCAGCCCGTCGCAACTGATCACGCCAATCGCCGCGTCCTGGGTAAACGCCATTTTGAACACCGCCAGACGCTGCAACACGGTTTGCTCCACGGCAGTCAACCGTTCGTAGCTCCAGTCCAGAGCGGCTTTGAGGGTCTGATGTCGGGGAACGGCTGTGCGGCGGCCCTGAGTCAGCAGCTGAAAACAGTTGTCGAGTTGCGCTTGCAACCCCACCAACGCCAACGCATCGATGTGCGCCGCGGCCAGTTCAATCGCCAGCGGCAGGCCATCGAGGCCTCGGCAGATATCCCGTATGGTCCTGAGGTCTTGTTCGCGCAGGGTGAACCCGTGCAATCGAGCCCGGGCACGGCTGACGAACAACTGCACCGCCGAATAGCCCATGACCTCGGCGACGCTGCGCAGCCCTGACGCCGGCGGCACCGCCAGCGGTGGCAGACGCAATACGGTTTCGCCAGACGCCTTGAGTGGCTCGCGGCTGGTGGCGAGGATCGACAGTCGGGGCATCGAATGCAGCAGTGTCTCGATCAACGTCTGGCAGCGTTCGAGCAGGTGTTCGCAATTGTCGAGCACCAACAAGGCATGCCGCTGCGCCAGCGTCTCCAGCGTGGTGCCGACCTTCAGTTCAAGGGTTCGAGTGAGGTAATCAGTCACTTGCGCCGGGTCATCGATCGCCGCCAGGTCCACCAGCCACACGCCATGCCGATAGTGCTGCAGCAACAGTTCGGCCACGCGCAGCGCCACGGTGGTCTTGCCGATCCCGCAAGGCCCGACCAGGGTCATGAATCGGCGCACCGGCAACTGCCGCACCAGGCTCCCGACAACCGCATCGCGCCCGGTAATCGGCGTAAGCCGCGCCGGCAGGTTATGCAGGAGCTTTTGTACGGTCCCGCTCGGGAACGCTACAGGCTCTGGCGAATGCTGCACCGGGGCGACAAAACTGTAGCCGCGCTGGGGAATGTTGACGATGTAGCACTGGCCGTTCTGCCCATCACCCAGGGCACGACGCAGGGCGGCAATGTGCACCCGCAGGTTGATCTCCTCGACCACAGAGCGCGGCCAGACCTGCGCAATCAACTCTTCCTTGCTGACCACTGAACCTGCGTGCTCGACCAGCACCTGCAACACGTCAAGGGCACGGCCGCCCAGGCGCAGCGGTCGATCGCCCTCCAGCACCAGTCGCTGACTGAGGTGGAAAGCGTAGGGCCCGAATTGCAGCACCGCTTCGCTGTTTATATCTCTGAGGCTGTTCATGGGCTGTCACTCGCAGGAAGCCTGGCTCGGTACGTGAGTCCATCCCAGGCTCTGCACCTTCCTTGCAATGAGTTCAGCGGTATCTTGGCAGGCCTCGGTGACGGTACAACTGCCGCGGAGGGAGCGTCACGGCCATTGCGGTGCGCACGACGGACATACGCGCTAGCTGAACTGCTCGCGGTATTGGGCCGGGGTCAGGCCGAGCTTTTCACTGAACAGAAAACGCATGTGCCGCACACTGCCGAAGCCACTTTTGAACGCCACGGTCTTGAGCGGCAACTCAGTGGTTTCCAGCAGGTTCCTGGCGCAATCGATGCGCGCGCTTTGCAGAAACTCCATCGGCGTCATGTTCACTTCCCGGGCGAACACCCTGGCGAAGTGGCGCGGGCTCATGTTGGCCAGACCCGCCATGCGCTCGATGCTGTAGGTTTCATCGAGATGTTCAAGCACATGGTTCTGCACGCGGGTAATCGCCGTTTCGTGAGGGGCCACCGCCGCCATCAAAGGGCTGAACTGCGCCTGTCCGCCCTGGCGCTTCATCACCACCAGCAACACCTTGGCCACGTCCTGGGCGACTTTCTTGCCGTGGTCCCGGGCCACCACCGACAACGCCAGGTCGATCCCGGCAGTGACGCCACCGGAGGTGATCAGGTTACGGTCCTGGACAAAGATCTGATCGGTCTCGACGATCGCCTTCGGAAAGCCCTTGATCAGCCGCTCGGTGTAGTGCCAATGGGTGGTGACGCGATAGCCGTCGAGCAAACCTGCATGCCCCAACACGAACGCCCCGGTGCAGATCGAGCCATAAGCGGCGGACCGGCTGACGTTGTGCCTGAGCCAGTCGAGCAATGGCGGATGCCTTTCGTTGTAGGCACCGGGACCACCGGGCACCAGCAGCAAATCAAAACCCTCGCAGGCCTGATCGATGTGCCGGTCGGCATGCACGCTCACCCCGTTGGACGCCCGCAGTGCGCCGGGCTCAGTGCCGATGGTTGACAGCACATAGTGATCGTCGGGTTTCAGATAACGATTGGCGATGGAAAACACTTCCATGGGCCCGGCCATATCGAGCAGGAGAAAGTCGGGAAACAGCACCATTGCCACGGTTTTCATGGATTGGAATTCACTGGGATCAAATCAGGAAGCATTGACTGACATTGAAACCTGTGGGATCGCCGCACCGCCGCTCCCACAGGTTTGGTCGTCGGGAGTTAGGGCGAATTATGCCTCAAACACCGGCGATTCATTTCACAAAAAACCGTCAACCACAACGAGACAGTATTTCAATTTCTACCTACTTATTGCATCAACCAGTAACCATTAACCTTCTCCTCAGTCGGACGAATTCACGTCCCCACAGGAGATTTCATCATGCTGACTCTTCGCAAAGCCTCGGATCGCGGCCTGGCCAATCACGGCTGGTTGAAGTCGTTCCATACCTTTTCCTTCGCCAGCTATCGCAACCCGAAAGAGCAGGGTTTTTCTGACCTGTTGGTGATCAACGACGACCGCGTTGCCGCCGGTAAAGGCTTCGGCCAGCACCCGCACCGCGACATGGAGATTTTCTCCTATGTGCTTGAAGGTGCCCTGGAACACAAGGACACCCTGGGCACCGGTTCGGTGATCCGCCCCGGCGACGTGCAACTGATGAGCGCAGGCAGCGGCGTGGCCCACAGTGAGTTCAACCACTCCAGCACCCGGGCGGTGCACTTTCTGCAGATCTGGATCGTGCCCGACGTCAGTGGCGCCAAACCGCGTTATCAGCAAGAGCACTTCAGCCCCCAGAAAAAACGTGGGCGCCTGCAACTGATCATCTCGCCGGACGGCGCCAAGGGTTCGTTGAAGGTGCGTCAGGATGCACGGGTGTATGCCGGACTGATCGACGGCAAGGAAAGCGCCACCCTGGAACTCGCCGCCAACCGCTACGCCTATGTACACGTGGCCCGGGGCAGCGTCGAACTCAACGGTGTGTTGTTGCAGGAAGGCGACGGTGTGCGGGTTCGTGATGAACAGGCACTGACCTTGAGCAACGGCGTGGACGCTGAAGTATTGGTCTTCGACTTGCGCCCACAGGAACTGCCGGAAATGCCATGACAAAACCCTGTGGGAGCGAGCTTGCTCGCGATAGCGGAGTGTCAGACGACATCAATGTTGAATGACACAACGCCATCGCGAGCAAGCTCGCTCCCACAGGATTTGTGTTGTCTGGAATTATTCACCAGTCCCGGCAAACCCCGCGACAATCTCATCGATCACCGCCCGGACCCGGGCCGTATGCCGCAGGTCGGCATGGGTTACCAGCCAGATGTCATAGGGCAACGGCCGCGAGCGCTCCGGCCACAACCTGACCAGCCCCTCCTTCTCCCCGATGTACACCGGAATTTCCCCGACCCCGATCCCCGCCGCAATCGATCGACGTACCAGCAGGCTGGAACTGAGGCTCGCGACAATCCGCCCGCGCGCCACCGGTTCCGAGACCAGCGTCAGGTCCTTGTTGCCCTGCAAGTACGGTTGATACACCACCAGGTCATGCCCGGCGAACGCCGATCCGGGCTCCGGCACGCCGAGGGCATCGACATAGGCTTGCGAGGCGAACAGACCCACCGGCCAGCGGGCGATGCGCCGGGCGATCAGGTCCGGGTTCTCCGGTCGGGTGTTGCGTACGGCGATGTCCGCCTCGCGTTTTGCCAGGCTGAGAATCTGCGTGGTGGCGTCCAGTTGCACCCGTACATCCGGGTGTTGTCGATGCAGACGAGCGATCGCCGGGATCAGGAAATCGATCGCCAGGGAGTCGGTGGTGCTGACGCGAACCGTGCCGGTCAGGCGATCGTCCAGGCCCTGGATCTGGCGTTCCAGCTCCAGCGCCGAATGCTCCATTTTCTCTACGGCCTTGAGTGCCGCTTCGCCGACAGCCGTCAGCGCATAACCTTCGGAGGTACGCAGGAACAAGGTCGCACTCAATGACTTTTCCAGCGCCGTGATGCGCCGGCCGACCGTGGCCTGGTCGACCCCCAACACCCGCGCCGCACCACGCAACGTCGATTCACGGCAAACCGCGAGAAATACCCGGGCGTCATCCCAATTCACAGCGCTCTCCTGATGATGCATCTACGCATCAGCATAGCGCGTAATCGCTGCATTAATGCTTCGAAAAACCTCGATATGCTGAAGGCCTGAGTGACCTTTCAGGACAATGCACATGCACAGTTCATCGCCTCCCCTTACCCCGGCGCCCGGCGCGATCTGGCTGCCGATCTTCGCCGGCCTCTGCGCCAGCCTGGTCAGCATCGGCCTGGCGCGTTTCGCCTACACGCCGTTGATTCCCTCACTGATCCAGGCCCACTGCTTTTCCGCCAGCGACGTGGTGTACCTCGGTGCAGCCAATCTGGTGGGCTACCTGATCGGCGCACTGATCGGCCATCCGCTGGCACGCCGGACCTCGAACAAGACCGCCCTGCGCCTGATGATGCTGGCAGTGACGCTGGCGTTTTTCGCCTGTGGTTTTCCGTTGTCGATGAGCTGGTTCTTCGGCTGGCGCCTGCTGTCGGGGATCGCCGGTGGCGCGATCATGGTGTTGGTGGCGGGAACCGTATTGCCTCACGTACCGGCAACCCGCAGGGGCCTGGCCAGCGGTGCGATATTCCTTGGCATCGGCTTGGGCATTGCCGGCTCGGGAACGATCGTGCCGCCGCTGCTGAGCCTCGGCTTGCAGCAAACCTGGTTCGGCCTTGGCTTGTTGGCCCTGGTCCTCACCGCCGCCAGTTGGTTTGGTTGGCCAACCGCTGCGCACCCGGTCGCCGCTGCGCCGTCGGATACCTCGTCGCCTGCCCCCACCGACCCGAGCGTTTACCCGCTGTTCGCTCAATACGCGTTCATGGCCGCCGGACTGGTGCCGGCCATGGTGTTCCTGGTGGATTACGTCGCCCGGGGGCTCAATGCCGGGGCGCATGTCGGCGCGCTGATCTGGGTGATGTATGGCCTTGGCGCGATTGTCGGGCCAGTGAGCTACGGTTTTCTGGCCGACCAACTGGGCGCGAAAACGGGGATCCGCATCGTGCTGGTAATACAGGCGTTGGCGGTTGGCCTTTTATCGATCAGCAGTTCGTTCGCGGCATTGGCTTTGCTGGCGGTGATCCTCGGCTCCTTCCCGCCCGGCATCGTGCCGCTGGCGTTGGCCCGGGTGCATGAATTGATCCCCAACCATCACCAGCAGCAGATTGCCTGGAGCCGCGCCACCGTGTCGTTCGCGACGTTCCAGGCCCTCTCGGGGTTTGCTTATTCGGCGCTGTTCAATGCCAGTGGTGGCCATCATGCCTTGATGTTCGTGATTGCCGCCGGGGTCATCGTTGTAGCGCTGTTGCTGGAACTGGGCAGCCGACTGCTCAGTCGCTCGACCAAATCGCCAACGCTCAATGCAGGTGTATGAAATGACACTCCCGCAGACCATGACCCTGATCGAAATCACCGAACCCGGTGGCCCTGAAGTCCTGCTACCGGACCGACGATGGCTCAGGGCTCGCAGGGTTCCTGTAGGGTGGCGACCTCAACGCCCTGCTCCCCCTGATAACGGGCCCGATAGCGCCCAGGGCTTTCCCCGGTCCATTTCTTGAACGCCCGATGGAAGGCGCTGGGTTCCTGGAAACCCAGTTGCTCGGCGATATCGCTGATGCTCGCGTCGCTCTGACGCAGTTGCTCGAAGGCCACGCCACGCCGTACTTCGTCCTTGATTTCCTGGTAGGAGCAGCCTTCACGCTCCAGTTTGCGGCGGAAGGTGCTGGGGCTCAGGTGCTGTTCCAGGGCAAAGGCCTGCAACGTCGGCCACTCACTGTAATGACTGCCGCGCAAGCGCTGATGAACCTGGGATGCCAGGCCATGCTGGTTACGGAAGCGGATCACCAGCCATTGCGGCGCGGTACGCAGAAACACTTTCAACGACGCCAGGTCCTGAACCACTGGCAGGCGCAAGTAGTGGCTGGCAAATTCGATTTCGGTGCGCTCGGCACCAAAGGTCAGGTTGGGGCCCCAAAGCAGGCGATCGTCACCCAGCGACAGGCGCGAATGGCGGAAGTCCGCGCGATCAATGGGAATGCGCCGGCCACCCAGCCAGCACAGCAGGCTGATCATCAACACCAGGAACGTTTCTTCACCAAACCGACTGGCATCGTTATCCGTCGAACGGGTTTCCAGGCTGATCACCGCACGCTTGCCACGCACGGCCAGCGAGCCGCGAAAGTCGCGCAGGAACAACCCGAAGTTGGCCAGGCATTGGCGCATGGCCTTGTGCAGATCGGGTTCCTGAATCAGGGCACGGCAAATCAGGGCGAAACTGCCCGGCGGCATGCCATGGGAGTCGAGCCCGAAAAACTCGTCGTCGAGTTCGCGAATCTGTATCAGCCACAACGCCGCAAACGCGTTGGCCGGCACCCGCGCCGTGGGTTGGTGCATGACCGCCGGATCAATGCCCGCCTGTTCGAGCACGGCCGTCACGCGCTGCGGGTCATCCCTCAGCCCATGGATCATTGCCTGCACGAAATAGGCGGCAACCGAGTCCTTTTCCCGCATTGGTTCGCTTCTCTCTCATCACCCGAATGGCAAAAAACATCAGCGCCGTTGAACAGTTTTGGCATAGGACAACCGCCCTGCCGGCTCTAGACTCGCGGCAATAGTACGCCTTCGGCTGCAGTCGCGGCCAAGGTATCGCAGGGTTTGATCGAAGGATGGGAAGATGAATCTGCAAAACATCGGAGTGATCGGTGCGGGCACCATGGGCAACGGCATCGCGCAAGTCTGTGCCATGGCCGGTTTCAACGTGACCTTGCTCGACATATCCGAAAGCGCTTTGCAAAAAGCCGTCGCAACCGTCGGTAAAAACCTGGACCGGCAGGTCGCCAAGGAAACCCTGACGCCGGAGCAGAAACAGGCCACCCTCGACAAAATCCGCACCAGCACCGATTACGGCAGCCTGCAAAACGCGCAATTGGTCATCGAAGCGGCGACGGAAAATCTCGACCTGAAACTGCGTGTACTGCAACAGATCGCCGCGCAAGTCAGCAGCGAATGCGTCATTGCCTCCAACACCTCGTCGCTGTCGATCACCCAACTCGCCGCCAGTGTCAGCCAGCCTGAGCGCTTCATCGGCCTGCATTTCTTCAACCCGGTGCCGGTGATGGGCCTGATCGAAGTCATCCGCGGCCTGCAAACCAGTGACGCGACCCACAAACTGGCGCTGGACATGGCGACCACCCTCGGCAAAACCGCGATCACCGCCGGCAACCGTCCGGGCTTCGTGGTCAACCGGATCCTGGTGCCGATGATCAACGAAGCGATCCTGGTGTTCCAGGAAGGTCTGGCCAGCGCCGAAGACATCGACACCGGCATGCGCCTGGGCTGCAATCAGCCTATCGGCCCGTTGGCCCTGGCGGACCTGATTGGCCTGGATACCCTGTTGTCGATCCTCCAAGCTTTCTATGACGGTTTCAACGACAGCAAATATCGCCCGGCGCCGTTGCTCAAGGAAATGGTCGCCGCCGGTTACCTGGGACGCAAAACGGGGCGCGGCTTCCATGCCTATGCCTGAGCGTTGCTCGCGCTTTGCCGAGTACCGGGACAAAGTCCTGGAGCTGTTTGCCTGCAAGGGGTTCGGCCAGGTCGGCATGCGTGAGCTCGCGACGTGCCTGGGGCTTTCTCCAGGCTCGCTGTATCACCATTACCCGAGCAAACAGCATCTGCTGCTCGACCTGATCGAGGAGTTCTACGAGGAGTTGCTGGCCACCCTGGGACGTATCCAGCAAAAAGCTCCGGGCAAGCGCGACAAACTCAACAGCCTGATCCGCGCCCATCTGAATCTGCATCGGGAGATGCCTTGGCATTTCCGCCTGGTGGAGCGCGACAGCGGTTGCCTGAACGAAGAGCAACAGGCTCGGGTCCGGCAATTGCGCGAGCAATACGAACGCACGTTATTGAAGATGCTCGGTGCGAAGTCCCGTTTCAGCGAGCAAGGCCTGCTGGCCGCCGGGCATGCCATTGGTGCCCTGCTCAACAGCGCCCCCAGCTGGCTGACGCCCCATGTTCTGGACGAGCAGGAACGTGAGGAACTGCTGGAAAGCATGGTCAGCGGCGCCATCGAACGTGTGCTTGCACCACGGCGTGTGCCGGAGGCGATAAGCCTCGCGCGTCCTATCGAAAAAACATCTAAAGAAACACAAGCTTCGACAAAGATTTAGCGCTTTGCTTGTCGGCTCGACACAATCGGAATTCGCCGAAAAAACCGGCGTCCAAACCGATGTATGTACTCGAGCACCTGGAGCCGACCATGAAAATCAATCCCTACCTTATCTTCAACGGCGACTGCAAAGCGGCCTTCACGTTCTACGCGCAGTGCCTGCAGGGCCAGATCGAAGCCATGTTGACCTTCGGCGAAACGCCGGCCGGTGAGCATGTCCCTACGGATCTGCACAATCTGATCATTCATACCCGCCTGATCGTGGGCGATCAGGCCATCATGGGCTCGGACACCACACCGGATCGCCCCGTGGATAAAATGAGTGCCTGTTCGATTTCACTCAACGTCGACAGCATTGCCGAGGCCGAGCGGGTCTTCAATGCACTGGCGGGCGGTGGCACTGTGCAAATGCCACTGGAGACCACGTTCTGGGCGGCGCGCTTCGGCATGCTGGTCGACCGTTTTGGTGTGTCGTGGATGGTCAATTGCGAAAAGGATCAGTAAACGGCCTTTGTCGAACGACAGTATTGAAGGCACAAAGCCCAACCTGAAAAGGTTGGGCGTTCTGGCAACTCCCGGTCTGTCTGCTACCGTCAACTAGCCACATGGATAGCGGCGCAAACTCAAAGGCATCGTGATCAAGTACCAATAGTTTCCCCCACGCCCCGGAGACACCGTCAGCGGAGGTTGAATTTGAATGATGTGGTGATCGCCCTCATCGTTTTCGCCTGCCTGTTCGGCAGCGCACTACTGGGCTCGTACGTAAGGGAGCGATTACCTAGCCATCACCTGAGCGATGACTCCGTCGCGGTGGTAAAGCTGGCTACCGGCCTCATCGCAACGATGTCGGCGCTGGTTCTCGGCCTGCTCGTTTCCTCAGCCAAAAGCACCTTCGATACGGCTAATGCCGAACTGGAGGGTGCGGCGGCGAAAGTGGTTCAATTCGACCGCATGCTGGCCCGCTACGGTGCCGGCACCCAGGACATCCGCACCGAGCTCAAGCACAACTACGCCGAAGTCACGGAAGTACTCGCCTCTCGCGATCACCGTCAGATTGCAACGCTCGATAGCCCCGAAGTCATCCGTCGCTCTGAAGGTCTACAACGCCAGGTCGAATCACTGTCGCCGGGCAACGATGATCAACGCTCACTCAAAGCCGCGGCATTGCAAGACATGGACACGGTTTTTGCCACCCGCTGGTTGACCCTGCTGCAAGCCAATCAATCGATCCCACCGGTGATGCTGGTGATCCTGGTGTCGTGGCTTGCGATTATCTTCGGTTCCTTCGGCCTGTTTGCACCACGCAACGGGACCATTGTCGTCGTGCTGTTGATGTGTGCCCTGTCGACCGGGGCAACAATCTTGCTGGTGGAAGAGCTCAATCGGCCGCTTGATGGTTTTATCTGTGTGTCTCTGGAACCGTTGACGCATACGCTGGAGCGGTTGGGGCAGTAGGAGCGAGCTTGCTCGCGATGAGCTTCAGCACGGCGCGGGGCATCAGTAAGTTAGCGTCAGCGTTGACGACCATCGCGAGCGAGCTCGCTCCTACACGGCGGACAAAAACAAAACCCCTACCTGCATACGCAGATAGGGGTTTCGGAATTTAATCTTGACGATGACCTACTCTCACATGGGGAAACCCCACACTACCAT
>NZ_JBFUID010000038.1:0-63596 GCF_056402055.1 Pseudomonas sp. P4_C4
CCATCGCGAGCAAGCTCGCTCCTACAGGGATCTTCATTGTTCGTTCCAATCGGTTTAACACCATGAATACATCAACTGCCAAAGCTCACATGGACATTGTCCAACCGCAGCGTAAAAGCCGCGTGACCAATCCCGGCTGGTTTCTGGTCAGCCCTTCGGTAGCGCTGCTGCTGTTGTGGATGATCGTGCCTCTGGGCATGACCCTCTACTTCTCGATGATCCGCTACAACCTGCTCAATCCGGGTGAAAACCAATTTGTCGGGCTGGAGAACTTCACTTATTTCCTGACGGACTCGGGCTTCCTGCCCGGCGCCAGCAACACGCTGTTGCTGGTGGGCAGCGTGCTGCTGATCAGTGTGGTGTTCGGCGTGCTGATCAGTGCGCTGCTGGAGGCCAGTGAGTTTTTCGGTCGCGGCATCGTGCGGGTGCTGCTGATCTCACCCTTCTTCATCATGCCCACCGTCGGCGCGCTGATCTGGAAGAACCTGATTTTCCATCCCGTGTCGGGGATTCTCGCCTACGTCTGGAAGCTGTTCGGCGCGCAACCGGTGGACTGGCTGGCGCACTACCCGCTGCTGTCGATCATCGTCATTGTCTCGTGGCAATGGCTGCCCTTCGCGATCCTGATCCTGATGACCGCCATGCAGTCCCTCGACCAGGAACAGAAAGAAGCCGCGCGCCTGGACGGTGCCGGGCCGATCGCGATCTTCTGGCACCTGACCTTGCCCCACCTGGCACGGCCGATTGCGGTGGTGGTGATGATCGAAACCATCTTCCTGCTCTCGGTGTTCGCCGAAATCTTCACCACCACCAACGGCGGCCCCGGCTACGCCTCGACCAACCTCGCCTACCTGATCTACAACCAGGCGCTGGTGCAGTTCGACGTTGGCATGGCCTCGGCGGGCGGCTTGATCGCCGTGGTCATCGCCAACATCGCCGCGATCATCCTGGTGCGGATGATCGGCAAAAACCTGACCGACAAAGCCTGAGGCCTGCCATGACTCTTCAACAATCCCGTCGCCTGCAAAGCCTGCTGCTCGGTACATTGGCCTGGGCCATCGCGATCCTGATTTTCTTCCCGATCTTCTGGATGGTACTGACCAGTTTCAAGACCGAAATCGATGCCTTCGCCACGCCGCCGCAGTTCATCTTCATGCCGACGCTTGCGAACTACCTGCACATCAACGAGCGTAGCGATTACTTCAGTTTTGCCTGGAACTCGGTGGTGATTTCCTTCAGCGCCACGGCCCTGTGCCTGCTGATCGCGGTGCCTGCGGCCTACTCCATGGCGTTCTACGAAACCCAGCGCACCCGAGGCACACTGCTATGGATGCTCTCGACCAAGATGCTGCCGCCGGTGGGCGTGCTGATGCCGATCTACCTGCTGGCCAAGAGTTTCGGCCTGCTCGATACGCGCATTGCACTGATCGTCATCTATACGCTGATCAACCTGCCGATCGTGGTCTGGATGATTTACACCTACTTCAAGGACATCCCCAAGGACATCCTCGAAGCCGCGCGCCTGGACGGCGCAACGCTGGCGCAGGAAATGCTCCGGGTGTTGCTGCCCATCGCCAAGGGCGGCCTGGCGTCCACGGTGCTGCTGTCGCTGATCCTGTGCTGGAACGAGGCCTTCTGGTCGCTGAACCTGACCTCGTCCAAAGCCGCACCGCTGACCGCGTTGATCGCCTCGTACTCGAGCCCCGAAGGGCTGTTCTGGGCCAAGTTGTCGGCCGTCTCGACCCTGGCCTGTGCGCCGATCCTGATCTTCGGCTGGATCAGCCAGAAACAACTGGTTCGCGGCCTGTCGTTCGGCGCCGTGAAATGAAGATCCCTGTAGGAGCGAGCTTGCTCGCGATGGACGTGAACGATAACGCGTGCAGACAGGAAGAACGCTCCGCCTACAAATTTATCGCGAGCAAGCTCGCTCCTACATAACAACAAACGGAGGCCCATCACCATGGCCAACCTGAAAATCAAGAATCTGCAAAAAGGCTTCGAAGGCTTTTCCATCATCAAGGGCATTGACCTGGAAGTGAACGACAAGGAATTCGTGGTCTTCGTCGGCCCGTCGGGTTGCGGCAAATCCACGTTGCTGCGGCTGATCGCCGGGCTGGAAGAGGTCAGTGGCGGCACCATCGAACTCGATGGCCGCGACATCACCGAAGTGAGCCCGGCCAAGCGCGACCTGGCGATGGTGTTCCAGACCTACGCACTGTACCCGCACATGAGCGTGCGCAAGAACATGTCGTTCGCCCTCGACCTGGCCGGCGTGGCGAAAGCCGAAGTGGAGAAGAAGGTTGGCGAAGCGGCGCGCATCCTCGAACTGGGGCCGATGCTGGAGCGCAAGCCCAAGCAACTGTCCGGCGGCCAGCGCCAGCGCGTGGCGATTGGCCGGGCCATCGTGCGCAACCCGAAAATCTTCCTGTTCGACGAACCGTTGTCCAACCTCGATGCCGCCCTGCGCGTGCAGATGCGCCTGGAACTGTTGCGCCTGCACAAAGAACTGCAAGCCACGATGATCTACGTGACTCACGATCAGGTCGAAGCGATGACCATGGCCGACAAAGTGGTCGTACTCAATGGCGGCAAGATCGAGCAAGTCGGCTCGCCGCTGGACCTCTATCACCAGCCGGCCAACCTGTTTGTCGCGGGGTTTCTGGGCACACCGAAAATGGGCTTTCTCAAAGGCAAGGTCACACGCACCGACAGCCAGGGTTGCGAGTTGCAACTGGACGCCGGAACCCGCATCAGCCTGCCCTTGAGCGGCAGGCATCTGAGCGTCGGGAGTGCGGTGACGCTGGGCATCCGCCCCGAGCATCTGGAACTTGCCAAACCCGGCGACTGCGCCTTGCMGGTCACCGCCGATGTCAGCGAACGCCTGGGCAGCGACACCTTCTGCCACGTTCTGACCTCGTCCGGCGAAGCCCTGACCATGCGTGTTCGCGGCGATCTGGCCAGCCGTTATGGCGAAAACCTGAGCCTGCACCTGGATGCGCAACACTGCCATTTATTCGATGCCGACGGCGTGGCACTGACCCGCCCGCTGCGCGTTGCTGCCTGATTTCAGAGAGCCTGCGATGAAACTGAACAAACAGAACCTCAACCGCCTCGCGCCTGAAGTGGTCCTGCCCGCCTACGCGTTGGGCGATACCCGCCAAGGCATCGCGCACATCGGCGTCGGCGGTTTCCATCGCGCCCACCAGGCGTTTTACACCGATGCACTGATGAACACCGGAGAGGCGCTGGACTGGGCCATTTGTGGTGTCGGCCTGCGCGCGGATGACCGCCGCGCCCGTGACGATCTCAAGGAGCAGGACTACCTGTTCACCCTGTTCGAACTTGGTGATAGCGACGACACCGAGGTGCGGGTGATCGGCGCCATCCGCGACATGCTGCTGGCCGAGGA
Organism: Pseudomonas sp. P4_C4; assembly: GCF_056402055.1. Classification (NCBI taxonomy): domain Bacteria; kingdom Pseudomonadati; phylum Pseudomonadota; class Gammaproteobacteria; order Pseudomonadales; family Pseudomonadaceae; genus Pseudomonas; species Pseudomonas sp. P4_C4. The sequence goes on from NZ_JBFUID010000038.1 coordinate 3,410, forward strand.
CGGCGCCCAGGCGTTGATCGACAAACTGGCCAGCCCCGAGATCCGCATCGTCTCGCTGACCATCACCGAAGGCGGTTACTGCATCGACGACAGCACCGACGAGTTCATGGCGCACTTGCCGCAGATCCTGCATGACCTGGCGCACCCGGATGCGCCGAAAACCGTGTTCGGTTTCCTCTGTGCCGCACTGGCCAAGCGTCGCGCCGCCGGCACGCCGGCCTTCACCCTGATGTCCTGCGATAACCTGCCGCACAACGGTGCCGTCACCCGTAAGGCGCTGCTAGCCTTCGCCGCCTTGCACGACGGCGAATTACGCGACTGGATCGACGCCAACGTCAGTTTCCCCAATGCCATGGTCGATCGCATCACGCCGATGACCAGCATCCAACACCGTTTGCAACTGGCCGACAAACATGGGCTGGACGATGCCTGGCCGGTGGTCTGCGAACCCTTTGTGCAATGGGTGCTGGAAGACAAGTTCGTCAACGGTCGCCCGGCCTGGGAAAAGGTTGGCGTGCAGTTCACCGACGACGTCACGCCCTACGAAGAAATGAAGATCAAGCTGCTCAACGGCAGTCATCTGGCGCTGACGTACCTGGGATTCCTCAAGGGTTACCGCTTCGTCCATGAGACCATGAACGACCCGCTGTTCGTGCGCTACATGCGCGCCTACATGGACCTGGATGTGACGCCGCAGCTGCCGGCGGTGCCGGGAATTGACCTGGCCGAGTACAAGAACACCCTGGTGACGCGCTTCTCCAACCAGGCGATTGCCGATCAGCTTGAACGGGTGTGTTCGGACGGCTCGTCGAAGTTTCCGAAATTCACCGTGCCGACCATCAACCGCTTGATCGCCGATGGCCGTGAGACCAGGCGAGCAGCGTTGGTGGTGGCGGCGTGGGCGCTGTACCTCAAGGGCGTGGATGAGCATGGCGAGACCTATTCGATCCCGGACCCACGCGCAGCGTTCTGCCAGACGCTGGTGGCCGATGATGTGTTGATTACCCAGCGATTGTTGGCGGTCGAGGAGATTTTTGGTACGGCCATTGCGCGCTCGCCGGAGTTTGTCGCGGCGTTTGAGTGGTGCTGCAACAGTTTGCGGGATTTTGGGGTGTCGCGGACGTTGGAACGGGTGCTGGCGTAGGCCCTGCGGTGAGTCTGCTGTCGCCTTCGCGGGCAAGCCCGCGATGGCGGCCTGACAGTCGGCAGAGATGCTGAATGCTCAACGATATCCACCTGACGATCCAAGGATTTTGCATGACAACCCAACAACTCTTCCTCGGCATCGACTGCGGCACCCAAGGCACCAAGGCCATCATCCTCGAAGCGATCAGCGGTGAAGTGCTCGGCCTGGGCGCCGCCAGCCACAGCCTGATCAGCGGCCCCAATGGCTGCCGCGAACAGGACACCCGTCAGTGGCTGGAAGCCTTCGCCACTGCCACCCGCCGTGCGTTGCTCGCGGCCAAGATCGATGGCCAGTCGATCCTCGGCATTGGCGTCTCCGCTCAGCAACACGGCCTGGTGCTACTGGACGATCAGGGCCAGATGCTGCGTCCGGCCAAGCTCTGGTGCGACACCGAAACCACCCCGGAAAATGACCGCCTGCTGGCCCATCTGGGCGGCGAAAAGGGTTCGCTGGAACGCCTCGGCGTGGTCATCGCGCCGGGCTACACCCTGTCCAAACTGCTATGGACCAAAGAGCAGCATCCCGAGGTGTTTTCCCGCATCGCCCGCATCCTGCTACCCCACGACTACCTCAACCATTGGCTCACCGGCCGCAGTTGCAGCGAATACGGCGATGCCTCGGGCACCGGGTATTTCAATGTGCGTACGCGCCGGTGGGATTTGCAATTGTTGCTGGACATCGACCCGAGCGGACGCCTGCAAGCCGCGCTACCTGAGCTGATCGATGCCCATCAGGCGGTCGGTACGGTTCTGCCGGGCATTGCCGAACACCTGGGCATCAACCCGCGGGCACTGGTGTCCAGTGGCGGCGGCGACAACATGATGGGCGCCATTGGCACCGGCAACATCCAGCCCGGTGCAATCACCATGAGCCTCGGCTCGTCCGGCACGGTGTACGCCTATACCGATCAACCGAGCGTCGCCGCGGATGCCGCAGTCGCCACGTTCTGTTCTTCCAGTGGCGGATGGTTGCCATTGATCTGCACCATGAACCTGACCAACGCCACCGGCCTGATTCGTGACCTGCTGGACCTCGACATCGATCAGTTCAATGAGCTCGTTGCCCAGGCGCCGATCGGTGCCGAAGGTGTGAGCATGTTGCCGTTTTTCAACGGGGAGCGGGTGCCTGCCCTACCCCATGCCAGTGGCAGCCTGTCGGGTCTGACCATGACCAATCTGACCCGGGCCAACCTGTGCCGCGCGGTGGTCGAAGGCACGACGTTCGGTTTGCGTTACGGACTGGACCTGTTACGCCACAATGGCTTGCAAAGCCGCGGCATTCGGCTGATCGGCGGTGGTTCGAAAAGTGCGGTCTGGCGGCAAATTGTCGCCGATACCATGAATACACCGGTGATCTGCACCGAACAAAGCGAGGCCGCGGCTCTCGGTGCGGCGATCCAGGCGGCCTGGTGCGTATCCCGGGCGAACGGGCACGAACACAGTCTGGCGGACTTGTGCGAGCGTTGCGTGAAGCTCGACCCGGCCAGTGAAACCCGGCCGGAGGCCGACAATGTACACGCCTGTCAGCAGGCGTATGAACGCTATCAACAGCATGTCGCAACCCTTTGAAGAGTGAACAACTATGTACCTGGTGTGTGGCGAAGCGCTGTTCGATTTTTTCAGTGAAAACGACGCCAGCGATCTGGCTTCCAAAGTGAACTTCAAAGCCATTGCCGGTGGTTCGCCGTTCAATGTGGCAGTGGGCTTGCGCCGATTGGGCGTGGACGCGGCGCTGTTGGTCGGGTTGTCCACCGATTACCTGGGGCGGCGCCTGCTGCAAGTGCTGCAAGATGAAGGCGTGTGCCAGGACTACCTGCTGGATTTTGCCGCGCCGACCACCCTGGCGATGGTCGCGGTCGGGGCCAATGGCTCACCGCAGTACAGCTTCCGTGGCGAAGGCTGCGCGGATCGACAATTGCAACCGGAGCACCTGCCGGCACTCGGGCCGGAGGTGCGCGGGCTGCATATCGGCTCGTTTTCCCTGGTGGTGCAGCCGATTGCCGACACGCTATTGGCCCTGGTGCGCCGGGAAAGCGGCAAGCGCCTGATCAGCCTCGACCCGAATGTGCGCCTGAACCCGCAACCGGACATTGACCTGTGGCGCGGGCGGATCGCGACCCTGGTAGAGCTGGCTGACCTGATCAAGGTCAGCGACGAGGACCTACATCTACTGTATCCAGACCAGGATCCTGCGCAGGTGATCGAGGGCTGGTTGCAGCACCGCTGTCAGCTGGTATTCCTGACCCGGGGCGGTGAAGGCGCGACTGTGTTCAGCCGGGCTCATGGTTCGTGGTCGGCTCCTGCCTGTGCGGTAAAAATCGCCGACACCGTGGGCGCGGGCGATACCTTTCAGGCGGCGCTGATTACCTGGCTGACCGAACAGCAGCTGGACTCGGTGGAGGGAGTGAAACAACTTGGCCGCGAGCAGATCGACCGCATGCTGAAGTTCGCAGTGCAGGCGGCCGCGTTGACGTGCAGCAGGACCGGGCCGGATTTGCCTTATCGGCAGCAACTGGATTTGCGCTGAGTTCGAGGACGTCATCGCGAGCAAGCTCGCTCCCACAGGGTTGCGGGTCGCTCACTGCATTTGTGTCCACCCTTGTTCGCGATGACTTTCCATCAGGCGCCCGATGGTCTTAACTGATACACAGGATCGCGCATTCGCAACAGACGGCGTTCAGCCGGGTTAACCCTCGCTTAACCGTGCGGTCCAACACTTCACTGGACCGCACGCCCTCAGACTGCTCTGACGCCCAGTGCGGCAAGTTCGACAAGCGACACATCGAACTGACTTTCCGTCCGCACCGGAGATCGCTGATGAACACTCGTACCCTGCTGGTTACCACCGCCCTCGCCTGCACTGCGTTTGCCGGCCTGGCTCAGGCCAATGACACCACTGACTCTCAAGCCGTGCCCTATCACTACGGCATGCCATTGCATGTCAGCAAAGTGATTTCACTGACCGAGCCGGACACCCTTGAGTGCAAAGTGGTAAATGCCCAGATGAAGTACATCGATGACAGGGGAAAACCCGCAGAAATTACCTACCGTAAACTTTCCGACGCCTGCGAGAACCAGAGCTGACCGAAAAGTCTGATTTGCCGACGGTTGCCGTTGAACTGGCGCTGGGCCTGGCGTTCTTCCAGACCCGGCGCGTGTCCGTGGAACTCGAAACCGCAGGTTAAAGCGCTTTGCCCAGCATCGAGTGGGGATCGACCTCGATGTGATGCTGTTTGGATCGCAGCCGGGCAATCAACTCGTTGATTTCCCGGCAACCATTGAGCCCGGAAGCATCAATGCCGGTGACCAATAGATCCAGGTGATCGGTTTGCCCGTCTGCATAGACCTTGACGGTCATCGACAGATCCGGTGACAGCGTGCACTGGCAGCGCACGGGCAGAAAACTGCTTTCGATGATGTTGCGAATTTCCAAGGCAGAAAGAAACATGGCGACTCCCTCCTATGTGAGACTGCCAATAACGGTCAATGCTCGCTCATATGAAATCCCGGCAAGCTTCAAGGACAGATACAGCATAAATCATGCTCCGGATTTCGCTGTGCAGCTCATCGGCAATTCATGGGTTCAGGCAAGATACCTGTAAAGCTTGTCATGCCGTTTGCAATATACACCCCTTGTGACCTTGAAATTTGCACGCTGGGCGCCACGGGTTTGCATTCACTGCACACCACAGTGAAAATGCCGTCCTTCACTTCAAGCAAGGAGGCATCATGAGTTCTTTGACCGTTAACGCTTGCGCAGCGCTAGCCGCACTGGGGCTTGCCGGCCTGGCGCACGCCGCCAAACTCGAAGGCACCGCGCCCTATCCGAAGGCCGAAAGCGGGTTTACCCGCCAGGTGATTCACCTCGCACCACAGACCCGGGAAAACGACTTCCAGGTCGAGATCCTGGCCGGCAAGACGATGACCGTCGACTGCAATAACCCGCGTCTGGGTGGCATTCTCGAAGAGAAGAACCTCGAGGGTTGGGGCTACCCGTTCTATCGCCTGGAAAAAGTCATTGGCCCGATGAGCACGCTGATGGCCTGCCCGACCGGCACGAGCAAACAGGGTTTTGTACCGGTGGTCGGTGACGGCTTCCTGCTGCGTTACAACAGCAAGCTGCCGCTCGTGCTGTACGTACCCAAGGACATCGAAGTGCGCTATCGGATCTGGTCGGCGTCGAACAAGGTCGAGAAAGCCGCTCAGGAATAACCCGGCCATCCGGCGGACCCTTGTGGCGCCCGCTTGCGGCGCCCGCCGTCGGCCTGCCCGAGTGTCATGCCGGAGCGCCACTCAACGCAGCTCGCTCGGCCACATGCCCCAGGCTGTCGAAATTGATGTTGGCACCCGAGTCGATGGCGACCAGGGTCTGACCACGAGCCCCGCTCTGCGCCACGTACTTCTTGATCCCGGCCACCGCCAGCGCGCCGGAAGGTTCGGTGATCGAGCGGGTATCGTCATAGATATTCTTGATTGCAGCGCAAAGCTCATCGTTGCTGACCGTCAGCACCTCATCGACACAAAACCGGCAGACCTCAAAACCGTAAGCGCCGATCTGCGCCACCGCCACCCCGTCGGCGAAGGTGCCGACACTTGGCAAGATAACTCGCTCGCCGGCGAGCAACGCAGCTTGCAGGCACGCGGAATGCTCCGACTCGACGCCGATGATGCGCACCTCCGGTCGCAAGTATTTGACGTAAGCGGCGATGCCGGCGATCAGCCCCCCGCCACCCACCGGCACGAAGATCGCATCCAGCGGACCTTGATGCTGGCGCAGGATTTCCATGGCCACCGTGCCTTGACCGGCGATCACCTCCGGATCGTCGAAGGGCGAAACAAAGGTGCGACCGGTTTCCCGGGCCAGATCAAGTGCATAGGCCAGTGCAAACGGAAAGCTTTCGCCGTGCAATACAGCATCGGCGCCACGACTGCGAACCCCGATGACCTTCAATTGCGGCGTCGTGCATGGCATGACGATGGTGGCATTGATCCCCAACTCCCGAGCAGCCAGCGCCACACCCTGGGCATGATTGCCGGCAGAAGCGGTAACCACGCCGCAAGCCTTTTGCGCCTCGCTCAGTTGCACCAGCTTGTTGTAGGCGCCGCGGATCTTGAAGGAAAAGGTCGGTTGCAAGTCTTCGCGCTTGAGCAGGATCTGGTTGCCCAAGGCTTCGGACAAGGCCGGTGCCGGTTGCAACGGCGTGCGCACGGCCAGTTCATACACCGGCGCGGCAAGGATTTTTTTGACGTAGCGTTCCAGCAAGGCCTGTTGATCAGCGGTAAAACTCATGGTCGTCTCCTGACATTGATCGGGACCCGGGAGACAGAAAGTAAAAACCCGCCTCTAGGGCGGGTTGGGTGCTGCAGTCGTGAGCTAGCCCGCCAAATGAGGAATGGCGGTAATAATGCTTGGCTGGCAGCGCAATACGGTGGAAGTCATGATTCGAAATTAGCCGGACGGTGGTGGCAAGTCAATGGCAAGTTTTGTAGATGCCGTTAGTCAGCCGGCAACTTCAACCCGACTTTGTAAATGCCACCGTTCTCCTCATCGGTCAATACATACAAATAGCCATCCGGCCCCTGCCGCACATCGCGAATGCGTTGTTTCAGCTCCCCGAGCAAACGCTCCTCGTGGATCACCTTGTCGCCATCGAACTCCAGGCGGATCAGTTCCTGGCTGACCAACGCGCCGATAAACACGTTGCGCTGCCAGGCCTTGAAACGATCGGCATCGTAGAACGCCATGCCACTCAGGCCCGGGGATTTTTCCCAGACATGGTTCGGGGCAACGGTGCCTTCGACGGTATCACCCCTGGCTTCGGGAATCGGTTGACCGGAGTAGTTGATGCCATGGGTCGCCAGCGGCCAGCCGTAGTTTTTGCCACGCTCGATGATGTTGATTTCATCGCCGCCCTGGGGACCGTGTTCGTTTTCCCACAGTGTGCCGTTCCACGGGTTGAGCGCCGCGCCTTGCGGATTGCGCTGCCCGTAGGACCAGATYTCCGGGCGCACGTTGGCCTGGCCGACAAAGGGGTTGTCCTTGGGCACCGTGCCGTCCGGGTAGATCCGCACCACTTTGCCTTGCAGTTTGTCGAGGTCCTGGGCAGTCGGGCGGTCGTTGTTTTCCCCCAGGGTCACGAACAGATAGCCGTCGCGATCGAACACCAGCCGCGAGCCGAAATGGTTGCCCACCGAGAGTTTGGGTTCCTGACGCAGGATCACGTGGAAATCCTTGAGCGCCGTCATATCGTCGGAGAGCCGGCCGCGGCCCACTGCTGTGCCGGCCTTGTTATCCTCACCACCACCTTCGGCATAGGACAGATAGACCGTCCGGTCCTGCTTGAAATCCGGTGACAACGCCACGTCCAGCAAGCCGCCCTGTCCCTTGGCCCAGACCGTTGGCACGCCATTGAGCGGTGCTGACAGCTTGCCGTCAGCGGTCACCAGTCGCAGGTTGCCAGGCCGTTCGGTTACCAGCATGCCTTTACGATCCGGCAAGAATGCCAGCGCCCAGGGGTGCTCCAGCCCCGTCACGACGGGGGTGACCTCGAGGGTGCCTTCTTCGCTTTTCATCGTCTGGGCGGGCGCGGCAAGCACAGGGACAGTGGCGCTGATCAATGCGCTGGCACAGAGGGTTGCCAATAGGTTTTTACGCAACATGCAGGATTCCTTTTCCGATGAACATGAGGTTTGGTGAAAAGTAGCGGGCAGAGCTGATGCCTGCCACTCAACGGTTGTTGCTGCCGGTGTCTCGCGGGGCAGGATTGGGAATGAATGTCGGTGGGCTGGCGGGAGCGGTCCGGTCGGGATAGCGATTACCGATGCCACCGTTGTCCAGCGTCGGCGAGCGCTGGACCGGCACGGTATTGGGTCCGCGTATGGCCGGGGCGCTGGGTTGAGTGCCTTGCATGCTGTTGGGGTTGGCCCGGTGGATCGGACTGTTGTAAGGGTTGTTGTTGGTGCGGCCCGGCAGGTTCTGGGCCAATTGCAACGCAGCAGAGGCATCGGCCAGAGAGCCCAATATGGCACTCAAGCCCAGCACAATGGCGCCAAACACGTATCGGTTCATGGGGTGCCTCTCTACGTCGCGTGGATAAGGACTTCGATACCACGCTACGCCCGGGGTTCAGCTTTGTTAACAAAAACCTCCCCGGCAAGACGTAATAGGCTGGATGTTCCGGCTTCATCGTCAGCAGCCCGAACACACCCCTTCAGATCAGAATGATGACCACCAGCAATCCGGCGAAGATCGACCACTTTTCGAGGTAGTAAAGCGTGCGATTGCGCTTTTTCAGTTGTTTGCCGTGCAGGCGAACCTTATAGATCCTGCTGAACAGCCGGTTGAGCCCGCCGGTCCTGTCGCCCGCCTCGTTCGGCGCACCTGCCGCCGACATGACGGTGCGGCTGAACCAGCGATTGAATGCCGCAGCCCAGCGATACTTCATCGGCCGCTCGACGTCGCAGAACAAGATGATGCGATTGTGCGGCGTGGTGTTCTCTGCGTAATGAATGTAGGTCTCATCGAACATCACCGCTTCGCCATCGCGCCAATGGTAGTTCTGGCCATCGACATTGATGTAGCACCCGGCAGCGTTGGGTGTTTCCAGGCCCAGGTGATAACGGTAGGAACCGGCGTACGGATCGCGATGGCGCACCAGTCTGGAGCCCGGGGGCAACTCGGCGAACATCGCCGCCTTGATCGAACCAATGCCCTGCACCAGCTCAGTGGTGCGCGGGCAGAGCTTCATGGCCGACGGGTGGCTGTCGCCATACCACTTGAGATAGAAACGCTTCCAGCCGGTCTTGAAAAACGAGTTGAAACCGACGTCGTCGTATTGATTCGAACGCTTGATCTCGCCGGTGTGRAGCAAGTTCTGGCCTTCGGCACGGATTTCTTCCCAATGCGCCTGCAGCGGGCTCAGGTCGGGAAAGTCGGCCGGGTCGAGATAAGGCTTGTTGGGGATTTTCGAAAACAGATAAAGAAAGCAATTGATCGGCGCCAGAAACGTCGAGTGATCACTCAACTGGCGGCCCAGCTTGTGGCGCACGTGACCGCGCAGGTGGACATACGCAATGGAGACAACGTAGATAACGGCAATGATGAGTTTCACTGGAATCGTCACAGGTCGGAAGTAAACAAACTGCGCCCTTTACCAGCATGCCAGTCCTGGGGTCTTGTGCAGCGACTGATTACGAAACAGCGGCGCCGTAGTGCCATCGAGCCTTACCGATGGTCGGTTTCCGGCTGATGGATGGCATTTTAGCCACAGTTTGTAACCAATGGTTAACCAGCAACTGCGAAAATGTGTCCGCAAAATCCGCCAAAGCGTTGCAGTGGTCTCAACGCCCTATCGTTTAAAGAGCCAGACCAGTACAATTGCCGCCAAACTTTACGCGCGACCCAGGTTGAGAGCGGGAAATCCCCTTTCAGCGCACATTGACTCGGGCCAAGCGCGCCACATGCTGCTGTCCACTTGATGCCAGATGGATCTTTCACTGCCGATCGGGATGAATATCCCGGGGTCCGGACAGTGGAACGGATACTGAACCGGTACTGCCGCAACCCTGGCTACTCTGAATGCTTCGCAGGAAAAACCTTTGATTTCTACAGCTAACATCACGATGCAGTTCGGCGCCAAGCCGCTCTTCGAAAACGTTTCCGTCAAGTTCAACGGTGGCAACCGTTACGGTCTGATCGGCGCCAACGGTTGCGGCAAGTCGACCTTCATGAAGATTCTCGGCAATGACCTCGAGCCGTCCGGCGGCCAGGTCATGCTGGAACCGAACGTGCGCCTGGGTAAATTGCGCCAGGACCAGTTCGCCTACGAAGAATTCACCGTGATCGACACCGTGATCATGGGTCACGAAGAGCTGTGGAAGGTCAAGGCCGAGCGCGACCGCATCTACTCGCTGCCGGAAATGAGCGAAGAAGACGGCATGGCCGTGGCCGAGCTGGAAACCGAGTTCGCCGAAATGGACGGCTACACCGCCGAATCCCGTGCCGGTGAACTGCTGCTGGGCCTGGGTATCCCCCTGGAACAGCACTTTGGCCCGATGGCCGAAGTGGCGCCAGGCTGGAAACTGCGGGTGTTGCTGGCCCAGGCACTGTTCTCCGATCCGGAAGTGCTGTTGCTCGACGAACCGACCAACCACCTGGACATCAACACCATCCGCTGGCTGGAAACGATCCTCAAGGCGCGTAACAGCACCATGATTATCATTTCCCACGACCGTCACTTCCTCAACAGCGTCTGCACTCACATGGCCGACCTGGACTACGGTGAGCTGCGCCTGTTCCCGGGCAACTACGACGAGTACATGACCGCGGCGACCCAGTCCCGCGAGCAACTGCTGTCGGACAACGCCAAGAAGAAAGCGCAGATCTCCGAACTGCAGACCTTCGTCAGCCGCTTCTCGGCCAACGCCTCGAAAGCCAAGCAGGCCACGTCCCGCGCCAAGCAGATCGACAAGATTCAGCTGGCCGAAGTCAAGCCATCGAGCCGCGTGAGCCCGTTCATCCGCTTCGAACAGACCAAGAAACTGCACCGCCAGGCCGTAACCATCGAGCAGATGTCCAAGGGCTTCGACGGCAAGACCCTGTTCAAGAACTTCAGCTTCACCGTCGAAGCCGGCGAGCGCGTGGCGATCATCGGCCCGAACGGTATCGGCAAGACCACCCTGCTGCGCACCCTGATGGGCGAGCTGACCCCGGACGCCGGTTCCGTGAAGTGGACCGAAAGCGCGGAGCTGGGCTACTACGCCCAGGACCACGCCCATGACTTCGAAGACGACGTCAGCCTGTTCGACTGGATGGGCCAGTGGACCCAGGGCGAGCAGATCATTCGCGGCACCCTGGGTCGCATGCTGTTCTCCAACGACGAGATCCTCAAGTCGGTCAAGGTCATCTCCGGTGGTGAGCAAGGCCGCATGCTGTTCGGCAAGCTGATCCTGCAAAAGCCGAACGTGCTGGTGATGGACGAACCGACCAACCACCTGGACATGGAATCCATCGAGGCGCTGAACCTGGCGCTGGAGAACTATCCGGGCACGCTGGTCTTCGTCAGCCACGACCGTGAGTTCGTATCGTCCCTGGCCACCCGCATCATCGAGCTGAGCCCTAACGGCGTAACCGACTTCAGCGGCACCTACGACGACTACCTGCGCAGCCAGGGTGTGGTGTTCTAAAGGCAGTTACAAGCCTTTAGCTGCAAGCTTCAAGTGAAAAGCCCTGTCTTGGTGACGGGGCTTTTTGCATTCCGGGCCAAGGTTTCTTGTTGGTGCATAAATCATCGCGAGCAAGCTCGCTCCCACAGGGGAATGCATTTCAAAATGTGGGAGCGAGCTTGCTCGCGATGAGGCCATGAGGAACAGCGATAATGTCACGGCAAAAGTAGTTAGCCTGCTTTCTTTTATCCCAACGCCGCGCCATGATGCAGTTCTCCCGCCGCCGCCCGCGAACGAGCCCTCATGTCTGTGCCGCAAGTTGCTCCGCAAAGCTCCATGGCGATCACCCTGCAGATCGTCTCCATCGTCGTCTATACCTTCATCGCCTTCCTCTGCATCGGTTTGCCGATTGCGGTACTGCCGGGTTATGTCCACGAGCAGCTCGGGTTCAGCGCCATCGTGGCCGGGCTGACCATCGGCTCGCAATACCTCGCCACCCTGCTCAGCCGGCCCATGGCCGGGCGGATGTCCGACAGCGTTGGCACCAAGCGCGCAATCATCTTTGGCTTGTCGGGGATTGCGCTCAGCGGCGCGCTGACCTTGCTGTCGACCCTGTTGCAAGGCTTTCCCTTGCTCAGCCTGCTGATTCTGATCGCCGGGCGCCTGTTGCTGGGTATCGCCCAGGGATTGATCGGCGTCGGCACCATCAGTTGGTGCATGGGCCAGGTCGGCGCGGAGCATACCGCGCGGTCGATTTCCTGGAACGGCATCGCGTCCTATGGGGCGATTGCCATTGGTGCGCCGCTGGGTGTGGTCATGGTGCAACAACTGGGTTTCGCCAGCCTGGGCATTGCCCTGTCGCTGCTGGCCCTGGCTGCACTGTTGCTGATTCGCAACAAGCCTTCGGTGCCGGTGGTGCACGGTGAACGTTTGCCGTTCTGGGCGGTGTTTGGGCGCATTGCGCCGTTTGGCGCGAGCCTGAGCCTGGCTTCCATTGGCTACGGCACCCTGACAACCTTTATCACCCTGTATTACGTCAATCGCGGCTGGACTGGCGCGGCCTACTGCCTGACCGTGTTTGGCGTGTGTTTCATTCTGTCGCGACTGCTGTTCATTTCCGCCATCAGCCGATTCGGCGGGTTCACGTCGGCCATTGCCTGCATGTGCATCGAGACGCTTGGCCTGGCGCTGCTGTGGCTGGCACCGTCGACCGGATATGCACTCATCGGCGCCGGCCTGACCGGGTTCGGCCTGTCCCTGGTGTACCCGGCGCTGGGTGTCGAGGCCATCAGACAGGTGCCCAATTCCAGCCGGGGTGCGGGCTTGAGTGCTTACGCGGTGTTTTTTGACCTGGCGCTGGCCATCGCCGGCCCGTTGATGGGCGCAGTGGCGTTGAACCTGGGTTATGCGTGGATTTTCTTCAGTGCGGCGTTGTTGTCGGTGACGGGTCTGGGACTGACGCTGCTGTTGAAACACCGCGCCATGGCTTGAATCCCTGTAGGAGCTGCCGAAGGCTCCTACAAAGGGATCTATTGATCGGCGGTCTGCATCCCGGCCCGGGTTGCTCTGCCCAAGGTGCTCGAGAAGAAGCGTCCGGCTTCTGAGATCAGATTGCGGTGAATGTCTTGCCGATCGACGCCATCGGCATCGGTGCACAGCGCGGGCATGATCACGATCTGCTCGTCATTGCACGGCGCCATGAATACGAAGTGCCCTGCCCCGGCCAGCAGCTTGAAGTCAGGCGCCGTCGGCAGTTTGCGCGCCAGTGCCGCGGCGTTCTTGTCGACCGCCACCAGTTTGTCGCCATCGCCGCTGTAAAGCAGCACCGGCACATGCACATCGGCCAGGGTGTGGCGACCGAACTTCAGGCTCAACGGCGCCATCAGCATCAAGGCGTGGACGCGAGGATCAGGCACCGGTTGCAGGTCGTCACGGTCGACAATCAATTCACCCTGGGTGTTGCAGGCATCGTGGTCATCCGGACGTTCCTGGCAATAACGGCGCAGGCGATCCAGGTCCGGGGTGGCGCCAGACAGAATCAATGCGGTCTCGCCACCGGCCGAGTAACCGATGACCCCCACTTGGTCGGCATTGACGAACGGCGACAGCATACGGTCGCCCAAAGTGGCGGTGATGGCTTCGGAAATCTGGATCGGCCGGCCGTACAGGTTACTCAAAGTACCGAGTCGGCTGTGATCCCTGGAGTTGTCACCGGGGTGAATCACCGCCACCACGACGAAGCCTTTGCGCGCCAGCGACGTGGCGAGGTCGTGCAGGGCCAGCGGGGTACCGGTGTTTCCGTGGGACAGCATCAGCATCGGGAACCGGCCAATGGCAACCTTGGTGTCCTCCCCGGCTTCGACGGTGTAACCCTCGAGCTTGCTGGTGTGCTCCCAGTCACTGGACGGATAGAAGGCGATGGCGCGCATCGGCTGCAGGTCCAGTGGGTCGAGAAACGTCATCTCATGGAAGCCGACGCTCCAGTGAGGATGCGGTGCAGGCGCGGCGTGCACTGTATTCAGGCTGCTGAGCAGGCAAATCAGTAAAGTTGCACAAAGACGCACCATGGGATGCCCCACCTTGTTACCGGACTTGTGACGTGAACCCTGACAGCATAAGTCGGGCCACAATCTGAAACGACCAGAAACAAAAAACTCCGTAGCTGGTACTTGCGTAACCAGACTACAGAGTTTTTTTGGGCTTTACCTGAACGGTTGCCTACTTTTACGCAAGCCTTACGCAGCGGCGAACAATTGCTCGCTGATTTGCACGTGAGCATCGCTCATGGCTTTGTTGCGCACGTCTTCACCGTATGCCAGGCCTTCGGCACGGACGATTTCGATGTCGGTGATGCCGATGAAACCGAACAGCAACTTCAAATATTCTTCATGGGCAACACCGCTTGCCTGACCGGCGTGCATGCCGCCGGAGGTCGAAACGATCACGACTTTCTTGCCGCCGCACAGGCCTTCAGGGCCGGCTTCGGTGTAACGGAAGGTCTGACCGGCTACCGCGATGCGGTCGATCCAGGCCTTCAGTTGAGTCGGGATGGTGAAGTTGTACATTGGTGCGGCAATTACCACGGCATCGGCCGCCAGGAATTCGGCCAGGGTCGAGGCGCTGAGTTCGGCTTCGTGCTGTTGTGCGGCATTGCGCAATTCTGCAGTGGTGCCGGCGGCGACCAGGGTGGTGGCGGAGAAGTGGCTGATCGCGTCGGCGGCCAGGTCGCGGTAGGTCACCACGGCGCTTGGCTCGGCGGCTTGCCAGGCTTTGACGACTTCGCCGCTCAGCTGACGGGAAGCCGAGTTGTCGCCCAGAATGCTCGAATCGATATGCAGCAGTTTCATGTGGGATCTCCAGGTGAGGATCGCCCACAAGGGCGATCTGATGGGACTAATCCTACAGACGAAACCAATAGCTGATTAGACGGCAACAATGCGATAGTTCGTCCCACAGATAGAACAATCGGATTCACACCATGCAAGACCTCAACGACCTGTATTACTTCGCCAAAGTGGTGGAAGCCGGTGGTTTCGCGGCAGCCGGGCGTTTGCTGGGCATCCCCAAGTCACGACTGTCACGGCGCATCGCCGAACTGGAAGAACGCCTTGGTGCTCGATTGCTGCAACGCACCACCCGACAGCTGAAATTGACCGCTGTGGGTGAGCGCTACCTCAGGCACTGCCAGGCGATGCTGCTGGAGGCGGAAATGGCCGACGAGGCCGTCGCCAGTATGTCCAGCGAGCCCCGCGGGCGTTTACGGGTGTCCTGCCCGGTCGGGCTGGCCCACGAAATATTGCCGGGGGTGATCAGCGACTTTCTGGAACGGTTTCCGCAAGTCCAGCTGGAGGTCATGCTGCTCAACCGGCGGGTCGACCTGGTGAACGAAGGCATTGACGTGGCCCTGCGTGTGCGCGAGCTGGGCGACGAAGACCCGCTGCTGGTCACTCGTCGCCTGCGTCAGGCGCAGATGCTGATGGTCGCCAGCCCGGGTTTCCTCGTGGGCCTTGAGATCAACCATCCCGAGGATCTGAAAAGCCTGCCGGTGCTCGGCGCCCTGGAAGCCGACCGCCTGGTGCACATCCGCCTGCTGGATCAAAAAGGCAAAAGTTGTGAACTCGCGCTCGAGGCCCGGCTGGGCATCGATGACTTTATCGTGCGCAAGGCCAGCACCCTCTCCGGTCTGGGCTTTACGATGCTGCCCATGATGTATTGCGAGCAGGAACTGGAAAACGGCTCACTGGTGCAGTTGCTACCCGAGTGGTCGTTGCCCGGTGGCTGGCTGCAAGCGGTCTATCCTCATCGACGCGGGGTGATGCCGGCGGTACGCGCCTGGATTGACCATTTGGTCGAATCCTTCAATGCCTGTGGGGAACGATTGTTATGAAAGCCGGACGGATGAGCGAAGAGGATGTCGCGAAGTTTTGCCTCGCCCTGCCGGGAGCGCGGGAAGACTATAAATGGGGAGGCGTACGGGTGTTTTCGATTGCCGGGAACAAGATGTTCGCGTTGCAGGGCCTGCGGGGTGATTCCCTGGCCTTCAAGGTCGACAAGGATCTGTTTCTCGGTCATTGCGACCGCCCGGGGATTCATCCGGCACCTTATCTGGCGCGCGCCCAGTGGATCATCATGGAGACGCCCTACCCGCTCGGTAGCGAAGAGCTACAGGGATTGCTGCGGCGTTCGCACCAGTTGGTGGTGAGCAGGCTGCCAAAGCGCACTCAAGTCGGACTGCTGCTATAGGGCCTTATTAGAGCAAGGCAAACACGTGTGCGCCGAGGAACAGGTGATCGATCCAGAACACCTGGTGCAGTAGCACGATGATCCAGAACACCAACTGGTACGAGACTTTGCGGGTTTTGTGCCGAAACGCTTGCTGGGCCAGCAAGGCACCGGGCCAGCCTCCGGCGAACTCCAGCGCATGCAGGACATTCTCGGGCGTGCGCCATTGCTCGGCGCGGGCCTTGCGCTTGTCACTCCAGTACAGAAAAAACGTCACGACGCTGACGATGCCGTAGGCCGCCAGGGGAATCAGCGACTCCCCATGCAGCCATGACGACACTGAACCCGACAGCGGCAACGCGCACAGGATTGCAAACACCAGCCATTTCAACCGTGAATGGCGGATCTGTCCCCCGGGCTGGCGCCCGGGGTTATTGCGCGAGCTTGAGTCACTCACGGCTTGGCTGCGCTCCAGTCGACCCAGCCGAATTGCCAGGTCGCCAGGATGATCAGGCCGAACACAATGCGATACCAGGCAAACGCCGCATAGCTGTGGTTGGCGATGAACTTGAGCAGCCCGCGGACCGCGATCATCGCGAAGACGAACGCCGTGACGAAACCGATCGCGAACACCGGGAAATCCGCCGGGACAAACAGGTGGCGGTATTTATAGCCCGAGTACACCGCTGCGCCGACCATGGTGGGCATCGCCAGGAAGAACGAGAACTCGGTAGCGGTCTTGCGCGACAGGCCGAACAGCAACCCGCCGATGATCGTCGAGCCCGAACGCGAAGTGCCCGGAATCATGGCCAGGCATTGGGCGAAGCCCACTTTCAGGGCATCTTTCCAAGTGATGTCATCCACCGTTTCGGCGTGTACTTCATGCTGACGGCGCTCGGCCCACAACATGATGATCCCACCCACGACCAGCGCCGTTGCCACGGTGATCGGGTTGAACAGGTATTCGTGGATCAAATCGGCGAAGATCACGCCCAACACCACGGCCGGCAAGAACGCGATCAACAGGTTCGCGGTAAACCGCCGAGCGCCCGGCTGGGTCGGCAGACCGATGACCACGTCGAAGATCTTGCGTCGAAACTCCCACACCACTGCCAGGATGGCACCCAGCTGAATAATGATGTTGAACGCCATCGCCCGCTCGCCCCCGAAGCCGAGCAAGTCGGCCACGATGATCTGGTGGCCGGTACTGGAAATGGGCAGGAATTCGGTCAGCCCTTCTACAATCCCAAGAATCAATGCCTGAAAGGCGGTCCAAAGATCCATCAATCCCCCAAAAGGCTATGCGCATTGGCATGCCCCGTTAGTATTTTTCAAAAGCCTTAATTGCGATCAGCGTAGCTGAAGGCCCGCGCATCAAGGATCACCACAGAACCGTAAAAATCCTGTGAAAAAACAATCCTGATTCGGGTTTATCCGCGCGGGGCCGAAATCCTACCAGACAAGTCCGATTGGCGCTGCCGCGTTATCGCGCACCAATGAAGCACACCCTGCGCCACGGGATTCTCGACGCCGATCCGGTTACAATCCGTCMCCTTTCCGATTTTCCCAAGGAGCCTCCATGTCCGGGCTTGAACTGTTTGCCGCCGCCCTCGGTGTCATTGCCGTCTGGTTGACAGTCAAACAGAACCCCTGGTGCTGGCCCATCGGCCTGGTCATGGTGCTGCTCTATAGCTGGATCTTTTTTGAGGTGAAGCTGTATTCGGACATGCTGCTGCAAGTCGTTTATGCCGCCTTGCAGCTTTACGGTTGGTGGCAGTGGACGCGGATTGGTGAAGCGACCCATGGCCGCGAAGTCAGTCAGCTCGACACTCGGTCCGTGGCGTTGAGCCTTGCCATCGGTGCAATCGGCAGCCTGTTGCTGGGGGCGGCCATGGCCAACTGGACCGACGCCGCGCAACCCTGGCTCGATGCGGCGTTGACCGGATTCAGCCTGGTAGCGCAGGTCTGGATGGCGCAAAAACGTGTCCAGTGCTGGCCGCTGTGGATCGCCCTGGATGTGATTTTCGTCGTGCTGTTCATCTATAAGGACCTGTACCTGACCGCCACCCTGTACGGGTTGTTCACCGTTATCGCCGTGCAGGGCTGGCGCGAATGGCGCGCCGATCCGGCATTGCACGCATGAAAGTCCTGGTACTCACAGGCCCCGAATCCAGCGGTAAAAGCTGGCTGGCAGCCGAGTTGCAACAGCGTTTCGGCGGGATTCTGGTCGACGAGTATGTGCGCTGGTTCATCGAGCAGAATCCACGGGACACCACATTGGCCGACATTGCGCACATCGCCCGCGGTCAATTGGCATGGGAAGACCATGCGCGGGCGCAACGACCGTCTTTGCTCATCCTCGACACGCACCTGTTGAGCAATATCCTCTGGAGCCAAACGCTGTTTGGCGATTGCCCCGCCTGGATTGAACAAGCGCTACTGGCCCGGCATTACGACTTGCACTTGCTGCTGTCGCCGGAACACGTCGACTGGACGGATGACGGCCAGCGTTGCCAGCCCCGATTGAGTGAGCGCCAGGCATTTTTCGACCAGACCCTGGCCTGGCTTGAGCGCCACGCACAACCGGTTCAGGTACTGCACGGAGATTGGGCAGAACGCCGACTCTTGGCACTGAACGCCGTGACCCGATTGCTCGGCGCCTGACCGGCGTTTGGGGCAATTTCCCCATCACCCCCCCCTGTTTTGGGGGAAAAGTGTCCGATCCTGAAACACCCTCCGTGCCTGAAACTGCCCGTTTCAACGCCCCTCATCGTTTGGTCGCCGGACTTGTTAAGGCATTGATACAACAACGCTATAACCCCTGTTCTAGAGGGGTTCGCCGGCATTTCCGGGTTGCCTGCGCATGGTTTCGTCTCACCGTTGGAACATCCTCGGCAAAGGGCCCCCGGGCAAATTCCGCAAGCCATTGAATCAACACGATATTCAAAAAACGGCACAGCTTTCGCTCTATCCCTTACACCGCTGACCAGGGCCAGCCCACAAATGAAGGAATGACCGTCGTGGGGATACTGAATAAAAAGGGCTTGACGTGCCTCCTGCTGATCGCGAGCGCGGGCGGCACTGTTCTCAGTTTCAACCTACAAGCCGAAGGCAACGGTGTCATCGTGCTTGATCGAACCATTCACGCAACTCCCATCGGTCGCAGCGGCGGCAGAGATCCGAACCCTGACACCCTAAATGCCAACCCATCGGCCCGCGTCACCGGCGAACTCAGCGATGCCGACATTGCCGGGGTCACCACCGGAACGGCCCTTCGCCACAGCAACGGGCAAAGCCCGGGTGGCCTGCAAGGCCTCAACGTCGTCACCAACCCCAACGGTTTGCCTGGCATGTCTGTCGGCCAGGGTGGTGGTAGTGGCGGCGCCATTTCCGGAACCATCAACCGCGCCATGAGCAGCGGCCTCGGTTCACTGGGCACAATGGCGGGAGGCAAATGAGATGAGTCGATCCCTCCTGTTGCTTGCCCTGCTCGGCTGCACCAGTGTAATGGCCGATTCGGGCGTCAGTTCGGTTAACACCGCCTCCATCCAGGATTCCGGTACTCAATACCGAGGCAACTTCAACGTCAACCAGGCGGCCGGTGATCAACAGCAGCAGGCCAACGTCCGCGCAATCGCCATTGGTACCCAAGCCGGTGCGACCACCAGCGTCAGGCAAAAAATCACTACGCCGGCCAATCCATCGCTTGACGCGACAGCCAATATCGGCGGCACCTCTTTCAGTAATGGCAACGGCGTACTGGGTGTCAACCAGGGCGCCGGGGCGAACAACCAGATGGCCAACGCCATGCGCATTAGCATCAGCGCTGCACCACAAGCCATCGACGATAGTGCCCTTTCTCAACAGAACGTGGCCTTGTTACCGAGCTCGGGAGCAACTGGCACCCCAAACGGCAGTCGCCAGGTCGTGACAAGCGACCAGGCCTTCACCGGCAGCCGGGGAGTGATCCAGGTGAACCAGAGTGCCGGGGTGGGGAACCGAATGGCTAACACCCTGAGCATCCGGGTCTCTGACTGACCCCTATACAGTGCGATTAGGGACGTACCAACACTTGACCAACTAATGAGCACGGAGAAACACCATGAACCCGACAACTGCTCTCAAACCTCTGGCTTTTGCTCTGGCAGCAGTGATGGCATTCGCCGCACAAGCAGGCTCTCTTGCTGATGGTCAAGGCAACGGTCAGGGCACTGGGCAAGGCAACAACCTTCAGCCTGATGGCCCGACTCTGGAACAGTTTCTGCAGATTACAGCAGGCGCCGGGGCCGCCGTGCTGGACTCGCAGATCAGCAGTCACAACTCCGTATCGAACCAGGGCACCCAAAACGACGCTAAAGCCGATAACTCCCTGAACAACTCCAACGGCAACATGGGTGCCAACGTTGCAGCTGGTGACGGCAACCAACAAGACAACGCCGCCGCCCTTGCCACTGCTGACGAAAGCTTTATTTTCGGCACCGCCGTCGCCGTCTCCAGCGCGACACAGAGGAGCAACGGCAACACCGCCAGGAACCGCTCCAACACCAACAACACAACGCTCAATAACGCCGGCAACAGCGGTTCCGGCAACATCGGCATCAACGTGACCACCGGCGCCTTCAACCAACAGAAAAACAACCTGGCAATTGCCGTTTCGGGCGGCCGTGTAGCACTGGCAGCGGCAGCGGCCAACCAAAGCACGTCCGGGATGAAGGTCACCAACAACGGCAATCCCACGACTGATTTCGTACCCGTGGGTGTATTCGGTCTGGCTGGCGTAACCACTCAACAAGTGATGACTCCAGATAGCTGGAAACCCCCTGTAACCAACAATGCTTCGATAACGGGCTCGATGAACAACTTCTCCGGCAACGGCGGAGCGAACGTATCGTCCGGCGTAGGCAACCAGCAAAGCAACTCGCTGTCCATCGCCGCAGGCTGCAAACTTTGCCAGTAATCGCGATCGCAATCGCAATGAAAGCCCCGGCGACGGGGCTTTTCTACAGCCCCAAGGCGTATCGATCATGCGTAAGACTGTCCTTTTCGCCCTGCTCTGCCTGTCTGGCCTGATCCAGGCCGCACAGATGCCGGTGGCCGCCCTGCCGGGTGGCGTGCTGGTATACAAGCACGTACAGAGTTTGCGTGAGCGCAAGTTCAGCGACATCGTCGAACAGAAAACCGATTTCAGCTGCGGTGCCGCCGCGCTGGCAACGATACTGCGCCAGGCCTATTGGCTTGACGTCGATGAGGAGCACATCATCAAAGGCATGCTGGTCACCGCAGACCAGGACCTTGTGCGTACCCAGGGTTTTTCCATGCTGGACATGAAGCGCTACATAGAGCGCATCGGCATGCGCGCCCGGGGCTACAAGATCCCGCCTGAAAGACTCGATGCAGTGACGATTCCGGTGGTGGTACTGATGGAAATTCGCGGCTACAAGCACTTCGTGGTGTTGCAGAGAGCGGACAAGTACTGGGTCTATATCGGCGACCCGGTACTCGGACACAAACGCTATTCCCATGATGACTTTGTCAAAGGCTGGAATGGCATTATCTTCGCTATCGTCGGTCCCGGTTACGACAAAACCAATGCGTTACGCAGTCCACCGGAACCGCTGACAGCCAAGAACAAGATGGATAACTTCAACCCGGTCAAAGATGCTGAACTGATGGATTTTGGTTTCATACAGAGCGACTTCTTTTAATCGCCAATAAGATGATAGGGGGCAGGATGCTCCGGGAGCAGCAAATGAAAACCTCGTATTGGGTGGTCGCTGCCTGTCTGGCAGCGAACACTTCAGGTTTTGCTGATGAGTTCAGACCCATCGAAATCAATGACCAGGAACTGGCCGCGTTGCGTGGCCGGTATGTGATGCCGGGGCGGATCATCAGCTTCGGTGTTGTCATGAGCAGTACCTGGCGCAATGCCAGTGGTGATCTGATCGGGGCATCCACCTCGATGCAACTTCAAGCCGCAACGGTCAAACCCGAGTTCTATGTTTCAACCATCAAGCAATCCGGTCATGGCGGTACGTCCAGGTCGGGCAGCGGTAACGTGACGGGTGGCGCTGCCCTGAGCACTTCCCGGGGCATAACCCAGGTCACACGGGCCGCAGGCGATGGCAACAGTTCAAACAACAACATTGCCATCAACGTCAAAGAGGCCCGCACGGCCCCTGCACTGGTGCCGAGCCAGGGCCAGGCGCTGATAGCCGGTCAAACCATTACCGGCAGCAATGCCGCAGGCAGTGTCGCCGTTTCCGCGACGAGCGGCGGTGTTCAGGTGGCCATTACCGCCAACAACAACCAGGGCTCAAGCCTGCAACAGGTCGCCCAAGGCGGGTTGCTGCAAAACACCCGGTTGCTGGGCAGCAGCAATGTGGTCAACAACATGACTCAACTCAACGTAGTGCTCAACAATAATGGCCCCAGTACAGGTGTATTGGACTTCAACCTGAACCAACTCGCTGCATTACGGACCTTGGGCTATTGAACTACGCTGAGTCTGGACCATTGGGCACAAATGGACGGCTTATTTCATGTACCGATCAGTATCACTGCGTGCAGTTGTATGCTTGAGTGCTCTACTCCCGGCGGCGATGGTGCCGGCAGCAGCTGACCCGGAAATGGAGGCGCTCAAACAAGAGCTTCTGGAGTTGAAACAACGATACGAAGTCCAGCAAAAAGCCCTGGCGGTACTGGAACAACGAATCCGCCAGGTTGAGGACCAGCCCGCTTCTCCTCCCCCTAAACGCCTGGCCAAGTCGCCAGCAGACATGAAAGGCAATCCAAACGTCGCCACCGGCACCGGTGCGGCGGCCGCTTCAGGGGGTGCCGCCGGGGGCAGCGGCAGCTCGTATGGACAATCGTTGGCCGATGACTCACAACCGGCGCAAAGCGTTTCAAATCTGTATGACGAGGCCAGCGGGTTCTTCGGTGGTGGCAAGTTCAGCTTCGAAACCGGGATTACCTACTCCCGATACGATACCCGCCAACTGATCCTCAACGGTTTTCTCGCCCTGGACTCGATCTTTCTGGGCGCCATCAACCTGGACCGGATCAAGGCCGACACCTGGACGCTTGACCTCACCGGCCGCTACAACTTCAACAATCGCTGGCAGTTCGACCTGAACGTGCCGGTGGTCTACCGTCAATCCACCTACCAGTCCGGTGGCGGCAATAACGGCGCCGCCAACGTCACGACTGAAGATACCGTCAAGGAAGACCCGACCATAGGTGACGTCAACTTCGGTATCGCCTACAAATTCCTCGACGAGTCGGTCAACACCCCGGATGCCGTGGTGACCTTGCGCGTCAAGGCGCCGACCGGCAAAGATCCGTTCGGCATCAAGCTGATTCGGGTGGACGATAACTCCAACCTGGCCGTGCCTGAATCCTTGCCTACCGGTAATGGCGTCTGGGCGATTACACCGGGGATCTCTCTGGTCAAGACGTTCGATCCGGCAGTGCTGTTCGGCAGCCTGTCCTACACGCACAATCTGGAGGAGTCTTTCGACGACATCAGCTCCAACCCGGCGGTCAAGACACCGGGCAAAGTACGCATTGGCGACAGCTTCCAGATTGGCGCCGGTATTGCGTTCGCCTTGAACGAAAAGATGAGTATGTCGTTCTCGGTCTCTGACCTGGTGCAACGCAAAAGCAAGCTCAAGGAAGATGGCGGGGATTGGCAATCGGTGGTCTCCAGCGATGCCAACGCCGGTTACTTCAACATCGGCATGACCATTGCGGCCACCGACAGCCTGACCATCGTCCCCAACCTGTCCATCGGCATGACGGACGATGCTCCGGACTTCCAGTTCAGTCTGAAACTCCCTTACTACTTCTGACCCGAACAAAAAAACCGCTGCAATCGCAACGGTTTTTTTGGTTTCCGGCTGCGGTTCAGCGAATCTGGTGCTTGTGCAACAACCGGTAGAAGGTTGGACGCGACACACCCAATACTTTGGCGGCGACACTCAGGTTATCGCTGTGGCGGTTCAATACATCACACAATGCCTGGCGTTCGGCCCGGCTCTTGTATTCTTCGAGGGTGCCCATCGGCGCGGCGATTGTATGCTGACCGATCAACCCCAGATCACGAGCCTCGATCTGCCGGCCTTCGGCCAACACCAGCCCGCGACGAACGCGGTTGGCCAGTTCGCGAACATTGCCTGGCCAGTCGTGTTTGCCCATGGCAATCAATGCGTCTTCGCTGAAACTGCGTGGGCGGCGTCCGGTTTCATGGCTGTAGAAATGGGAGAAGTGGTTGGCCAGCGACGCCAGGTCGCCATGGCGCTCGCGCAGTGGAACGGTCGCCACTTGCAGTACGTTCAAGCGGTAATACAAGTCTTCGCGAAAGCGTTTCTTCTCGATGGCGGCTTCAAGGTCGACATTCGTTGCCGCCAGAACCCGCACATCCACCGCAATCGGCTGACTGCCGCCCACCCGCTCGATGTGTTTCTCCTGGAGGAACCGCAACAGGTTGGCCTGCAACTCCAGTGGCAGGTCACCGATCTCGTCGAGAAACAGAGTGCCACCGTTGGCGGCTTCTATCCGTCCGACCTTGCGTTGGTGCGCGCCGGTAAATGCGCCTTTCTCATGGCCAAACAGCTCGGACTGGATCAAGTGTTCGGGAATCGCACCACAATTGATCGCGATAAAGGGTTTGCTGTGACGCTGGGACAGACGATGCAGGGTGCGTGCGACCAGTTCCTTGCCAGTGCCGCTTTCACCCCGAATCAACACCGGAGATTCTGTCGGAGCCAGTTTGTTCAACAGTTTCCGCAGTTCACGGATAGGTTTGCTGTCACCCAGCAATTCATGCTCGGGCTGGTCAACATAGACCGTTCCCTGCCCGCGCAATCGCGCCATGCCAAACGCCCGGCCCAGCGTTACCTGAACCCGGGACACATCGAATGGCAAGGTATGAAAGTCAAAAAACCATTCACACACAAAGTCGCCGACATTTTGCAGGCGCAGCACTTCCTGATTGAGTACGGCTATCCACTCGGTGCCACTGCGGCTGATCAATTCCTTGACGGCTTCCGGGTGCTCAAGGTGAGAGGGCTGCAAGCGTAACAAGCCCACGTCACAGGTTCGGTCAGTGGCGTTCGCCAGCGTGCAGCTATCAACGTCCCAACCGATAGCGCGCAATCCAGGGAGCAGACGATAGCAATCGTCACAGGGGTCCACCACTAATAAACGTCGTAAAGCAGGCGCATCGCTCATGACTGTTCCTTGACGCCAAATTTAAGAAATTTTATTAAAAACAGTCATTTGGCAGACCTAACTGTAACATTAGCAAGAATTTGACAGGGCCTTGTACTGTTTGACTATAGGGACGCTGTAAAACCAGTTATAAGTTGCGATTCTGTTAGTTACCTAACGACTCTTCCTTTCATTGCGCTTTCAATGCCAGCATCATTCTTGAGCCTATGAAATAAAGTGGAAATTTCTTTTGATTGTGTGTGACCCAAACCCCGGTTGCGGGCATCAGTACAAGTAACCAGCCGAACGGTAAGCCCAACCGACGGCACATCACTTGATTGGGCATACAGAGAGAAGACCCTATGAACGCCCCGCTCCGTATCAACGAAGCATTGCTGATTGCCGACCGCGCATTCAAACCATTCAAATGCGTGGCCTGGGCCCCACAAGACGGTAATGGCGAACTCAGCCTGACCGTTATCGACCGCACCAGCACCAGCATTGGCCGCAAGCAGATCCCAAGCAGTGCCTACTCCGACCCTCAACAACTTGAACGTCTGCTGGAACAGGCACGCGCCGAATTGAGCGAGGAAGGTTACACACTGCAATCGTGGTCGATGCCGCACTAATCTGTTTTGCGGATTACTCCGGGGTAATCCGCACCCTCCCCCCCTGCCATTAGTTGGGTTGATCGTTTTCACCGATCCGCACTCATTTCCCGCACAAATTCGAACTTTTGCGCACCCGGTACTTTGCAGGCTTGCCATTGGTTCGAAAAGACACTGTTGTGGCACACAACGACTCTCCGTCTGTGAGTTCTCACCATTGCGCATCTCATCATTCAGGGTTTGAATATTCTCCCTACATAGTCGCCACCCAAACTTCTGGATCAGGACGACTCGCAAGGAGTTGCGGCGCATGTCAATCCAGTCCGCTTTTACCTTCTCCGCCACCCGGCACACCCCCGGGACCCTCGATACGACGTTTGCCGCCAACGGCAAAACCCAGGTGTATTTCGTCGACAGCCTTTCCAGCCTCGCCAATGACATTGCGATCGATGCGCAGGGCCGCTTGCTGGTAGCCGCAAAAGTCGGCATGGCCGATGGCAGCCGCTTTGGTCTGGCCCGCTTGCTGGAGGACGGTTGCGCAGACCTCGCGTTCGGCAAGCAAGGTAGTGTCATCGGCCAATTCGAACCGGGGTTCGAAGCCATGGGCGCCAAGGTTCTGGTCATGCCCGACGGCAATATCCTGTTGGCCGGGCTGCACTACGAAAACACGCACCGCACGCTCCCGGCCCTCGCCTTGCTGGATCAGCAGGGTCGCCTGGTTCAGAGCTTTGGCGATAATGGTCGCTGCGTCGTGCGATTGCCTGGCGGTCTGTCCCTGGGCATTCGTGATGCATGGCTGCCGCCCGGTGTGCCGGGTGCGGAAGCCTGCGATGTGGACGTACAACAAGATGGCCGGATCCTGATCCTGGCCAACCATCACTACGAACTGGCCGATCACGTCGGCCTGTTGATACGACTGGATGGCGAAGGCTCGCTGGACTGCTCGTTCAACGGTAGCGGCTTCGTGGTGGTCAGGCACCTGCTGATGAATACCTGGCTCAGCAACCTGACGGTACAACGTGATGGCCGAATTCTGGTCGGTGGATCGATCAACTTTCCTGAAGAAGGCTTGCTGGCACGCTATCACGCTGACGGCCGCCTCGACGACCGTTTTGCCGTGGATGGATTCATGACCTTCAAAACGCAAGGGCATGGCGCCCGGGTCAGTCAGGTGGTCCAGCAAAACGAAGGTGACATCCTGTGTTTCGGCAGCAGTTGCGAGCCGATGCACTGCCTGACATTTAAAATGCACAGCAATGGCCGACCCGACAATCATTGCAACGGCGGACAACCACAGCGGCTGCAAATCGGTCACAACGGATGCCAGTGGATCGCCGCGCAGTTACAGCCCGATGGCTGTGTGCTGGCGGCGGGTGCAACCATCGGCGGCGTTGAAGCAGACTTCATTGTCGGGCGATACCTGCCCAACGGCCATCTCGATCGCCGCTTTGGCAAAGGCTGTGGCTGTACGCGTACTCGCCTGGGCCCCGGCCCGGATACCGCCACCTGTGTCACGGTGCAGGCCAATGGAAACATCGTGGCTGGCGGCTATTCGCTGCAGGGCAGTTACAAGGCAGTCGTCGCGCGCTTTCTAGGCTAAACCGATGGGTTTTTCCTGCGCTTGATCTTCTCGTCCGCTTACGGCAACTTGCGCGCTTCTTAAAACAAGGAGCAGCCGATGTCCGGTTCAATGGCCCAGGCGTTCGCGCACAACTTTCTCGGGAACTCGCCCCGTTGGTATAAGGCCTGCATCGTCGGCTTTCTGATTCTCAATGCCCTGGTGCTGTGGACCGCAGGCCCGGTGGCGGCCGGCTGGCTGCTGGTGCTGGAGTTCATCTTTACCCTGGCCATGGCGCTCAAGTGTTATCCGCTGATGCCCGGCGGCCTGTTATTGATTGAAGCCCTGCTGCTGAAGATGACCACGCCACAGGCGCTGTACGACGAGTTGCTGCACAATTTCCCGGTGATCCTGCTGCTGATGTTCATGGTGGCCGGTATCTATTTCATGAAGGACTTGTTGCTGTACCTGTTCTCGCGTCTGCTGTTGGGGGTTCGTTCCAAGGCCCTGCTGGCCCTGATGTTCTGCTTTCTGTCGGCGTTTCTGTCAGCGTTCCTCGATGCCTTGACCGTGACTGCCGTGATCATCAGTGCCGCCGTAGGCTTTTACTCGGTGTATCACCGCGTCGCCTCGGGTAACGATCCGCGTCTGGACAGCGAGTTCAGCGACGACAAACATCTGCCCACCCTCCATCAGGGTGATCTCGAACAGTTCCGCGCCTTTCTGCGCAGCCTGCTGATGCACGGTGCCGTGGGCACCGCATTGGGCGGTGTCTGCACGCTGGTCGGTGAGCCGCAGAACCTGCTGATCGGCCATGAAATGGGCTGGCACTTCTCCGACTTCTTTACCCGGGTTGCGCCGGTATCCCTGCCGGTACTGGTTGCCGGACTGGTGACGTGCGTTCTGCTGGAAAAGCTGCGCTGGTTCGGATACGGCACGCTGCTGCCGGATAACGTCCGCGCGGTACTGGCCAACTACGCCGCCGAAGACAATGCCGAGCGCACCACACGCCAACGTGCAGCGCTGCTGGTGCAAGGCGTTGCCGCATTGATTCTGATTGCCGGGCTGGCGTTTCACATCGCCGAAGTGGGTTTGATCGGTTTGATGGTGATCGTGTTGATCACCGCCTTTACCGGTATCACCGACGAACACCGCCTGGGCACAGCATTCAAGGACGCCATGCCATTTACCGCATTGTTGGTGGTGTTTTTCGCCGTGGTCGCGGTGATTCACGATCAGCAACTGTTCGCCCCGCTGATCCACTGGGTGCTGGCGCTGCCGGCGGACCAACAACCGGGCATGCTGTTCATTGCCAATGGCCTGCTGTCCGCCATCAGCGACAACGTGTTCGTGGCAACCATTTACATCACCGAAGTGAAGCGCGCATTCATTGCGGGTGAGATGACCCGTGAGCATTTCGAGACGCTGGCCATTGCGATCAATACCGGCACCAACCTGCCTAGCGTGGCGACGCCCAACGGTCAGGCGGCGTTTCTGTTCTTGCTGACTTCGGCGATCGCACCGCTGGTACGCCTGTCTTACGGGCGGATGGTCTGGATGGCGTTGCCGTACACCGTGGTGATGGGTTTGCTCGGATGGTATGCGGTGAGCTACTGGCTGTAACCCCCGGAGCAAAATGTGGGAGCAAGCTCGCTCCCACAGGAGATGCGTGTTATCCGAGGCGGTGCCAGACGCGACTGTCACGGGTGAGCAATTCTTCGCCGGCCTTGGGACCGTTTTCCCCGGCGGCATAGCCCTGCACGCTGGAATCCTGCTGCCAGGCATCCAGGAACGGTTGCACCGCGCGCCAGCCGTTCTCGATGTTGTCAGCGCGCTGGAACAGTGTCTGGTCGCCGGTCAGGCAATCGTAGATCAGGGTTTCGTAGCCGGTGGACGGCTGCATCTCGAAGAAGTCCTTGTAGGCAAACCCCAGCTCGATGTTGTCCATCTTCAGGGCCTGACCGGGACGCTTGGCCAACAGGTCGAACCACATGCCTTCGTTGGGCTGGATCTGAATGCGCAAATAGGTCGGCTGCAACTCGTCGACCTCGGTATCGCGGAACTGCGCATAGGGCGCCGGTTTGAAACAGATGACGATCTCGGTGTCACGCACGCTCATGCGTTTACCGGTACGCAGGTAGAACGGCACGCCGACCCAGCGCCAGTTGTCGATCATGACCTTGAGGGCCACATAGGTTTCGGTATTGCTGTCGGGTGCGACCTTGTCTTCCTGGCGATAGCCCGGCAACGCCTTGMCATCGATCTCACC
Organism: Pseudomonas sp. P4_C4; assembly: GCF_056402055.1. Classification (NCBI taxonomy): domain Bacteria; kingdom Pseudomonadati; phylum Pseudomonadota; class Gammaproteobacteria; order Pseudomonadales; family Pseudomonadaceae; genus Pseudomonas; species Pseudomonas sp. P4_C4. The sequence goes on from NZ_JBFUID010000038.1 coordinate 33,123, forward strand.
CGCGGCGTACTGGCCGCGCACCGAGTTGGCGCGGGCCTCCTCCACCGTCCAGGGCCTGATCGCGCCGACGACCTTGGCTTTCTCGCCCCGGACCGCATCGGCGCCAAACGCGGCGGGAGGCTCCATCGCCACCATCGCGAGCAACTGAAACAGGTGATTGGGCACCATGTCCCGCAGGGCGCCGGTGTGCTCATAAAAACTGCCACGGGTTTCCACGCCGACAGTTTCGGCGGCGGTGATCTGCACGTGATCGATGTAGTGATTGTTCCAGAACGCTTCGAACAGGCTGTTGGAAAAACGGCTGACCAGAATGTTCTGCACGGTTTCCTTGCCCAGGTAATGATCGATCCGGTAGATCTGCTTTTCCGTCATCACCTTGAGCAGGCAGGTGTTCAAGGCCTCGGCCGTTTGCAGGTCAGAGCCAAAGGGCTTTTCGATCACGACCCTTCTGAACGCCTCGGGGGTCTCCTCCAGCAAGCCGGCGGTACCGAGGCGGCGTGCCACTTCACTGAAGAAACGCGGTGCGGTGGCCAGGTAGAACACCGCATTGCCGGTTCCGCTGTCGGCGATTTTCGCCGCCAGCGCTTTATAAGTGCTGTCGTCCAGGAAATCGCCCTGGACGTAGCTGATGCCTTTGGCAAGTTTGGACCAGACCGCTGGATCAAGGGTGTGGTCACCCTTGCCAGCCATCTCGTTTCGAATGAAATCTTCGAGCTTTTGCGCAAAGCCTTCATCGCTGATGGCGTTGTGGTCAACGCCGATGATCCGCAGTCCATCCCCGAGTAGCCCGTTGCGCTTGAGGTTATACAGCGCCGGCACCAACAGACGCTTGACCAGGTCACCGTGGGCGCCAAACAGAAACAGCGTCGTCGGTGGTGCGGGCTCAGCCTTGGATTTCCTGCGGATCACATGGGTCATTTTTTCGAGGTCTCCACGTGGCCGCCGAAGCCGAAGCGCTGGGCCGAGAGAATCTTGTCGCCAAAGGTGCCTTGACCACGGGAACGGTAGCGGGAGAACAGCGAGTTCGACAGCACCGGCACCGGTACCGCTTGCTCCATGGCGGCTTCGATGGTCCATTGACCTTCACCGCTGTCGGCCACGGACCCGGAGAAACCGTCGAGTTTCGGATCGCTGGCCAGGGCGTCGGCGGTCAGATCGAGCAGCCACGAGGACACCACGCTGCCACGCCGCCAGACTTCGGCAATGTCGGCGACGTTCAGGTCAAAACGCTGGTCTTGCGGCAGGCTCTCGCTGTTTTTGGTCTTGAGGATGTCGAAGCCTTCGGCGAAGGCCTGCATCATTCCGTACTCGATGCCATTGTGGATCATCTTCACGAAATGCCCGGCGCCAGCGGGACCGGCGTGAATATAGCCACGCTCGGCACGATCGTCGTCAGACTTGCGGTCCCTGGTGCGCGGGATGTCGCCCAGGCCCGGGGCCAGGGTTGCGAACAGCGGGTCGAGGCGCTTAACGGTCTCGGCATCGCCGCCGATCATCATGCAGTAACCGCGCTCCAGGCCCCATACGCCGCCGGAGGTACCGACGTCGATGTAATGCAGGCCTTTTTCCGACAGGGTTTTCGCCCGGCGGATATCGTCCTTATAGAAGGTGTTACCGCCGTCGATGATGGTGTCGCCGGCTTCGAGCAAGGTGCTCAGGGTGTCGATGGTTTCTTCGGTCGGCGCGCCGGCCGGCAGCATGACCCAGACCGCACGCGGCGTGGCCAGGCCAGCGACCAGCGCCGGCAGATCGGTGACGCCCGTGGAGCCTTCTGTGGCCAGGGCTTCGACAAAGGCGGTATTGCGATCGTAAACAACGGTGGTGTGCCCGTTGAGCATCAGGCGCCGCGCAATATTGCCGCCCATGCGGCCCAGTCCAATAATCCCGAGTTGCATGTGCTGATGCTCCCTACTACAAATAAAAGTGTGTCAAAGGTTATAGCCCAACGCGACTCATGAGGTTAGTCCAGAGCGTTGGCGTGAAGTTTCCGGGCATTGTGCCCGATCCTGATGGATAACGTCGGGAATCAAACCGAAGACACAACGACCATGAAAAATAAAAAAGTTCCCTTCGGGGGCAAAAGAAATCAAAATTGGCGCCGATAGTAGATCAGCCGTTGATTTTCGAGGCGGTTCTACAGTTGAGACACGCCATTTGCGAGGTGAGCAATGGGCACAGTACACACCGCACTGCCAGCACAAACCCTTTACGTCACAATCCGTCGTGATGAGTTGCGCCAGTTGAAGGACGAACGCGATCAATTGAAACAGGAGCTGGCGCAGTTGCGACTGCTGCTGCAAGCCAATCAGGTGCAGCCCCTGGCTGTCACGCAACGCGCCCCACTCGCCTGACCCCCCTCCTTTCTAGCGGGAGCAGTCTGCACTGCTTCCGCACCGGCTCGCGACCTTCTCCGAGCAGGCTTCCCGCGTTAGCCATGAAGGTCGTTGGTGAAGTTGATTCCCATTGAACGGATTCGGCGGATAATGCCATTTCGACACTGCTTCATTGATTCATGGACGAAAGGCATCCGACATCTGTAGTGGGAGGCAAACCATGAAACGCACCGCATTGATCCTCGCCGGCCTGATGGCCTTGGGCGCATCCAGCGCTTTTGCCGAAGGCGGAGCCGAACGCATGCGCTATTACTATGAAAGCCTGCGACTGGCCCAGCAACAAGCCTTGGGCCACCCCATCCAAAGCACTGAGCTGCGGGTTCCGGACGATCAAACCGCACAAATGACTGAAACCTACAGACCGAAATGATCCATGGACTTCTGACTGCCAGGGTCACAGAAGACTGTCGGGCGTCCTGATGGACGCCCTTTTTTTGCCTGTTGAATCAGAGGCTCTTGATCCAGAACAGCATCCGTCCATGGGCCGGGTCGAACATGCCGGGGGCGAAACCGGCTTTTTCATAGGCCCCCTGGGCCACAGCGTTGCCTTCCAGCACTTCCAGGGTGAGCTTGCAGCAGCCACGCTGACGGGCGATGTCCTCGACTTTTTGCAGCATCTTCTGGCTCAAGCCCAGGCCGCGAAATTTTTTCACCACCGCCACATCGTGCACATTGACCAGCGGCCGGCAGGCAAAGGTGGAAAACCCCTCGAAGCAATTGACCAGTCCGGCCGGCTCGCCACCGACAAAGGCCAGCACACTGAAGGCGTGGGGACGCCGGGCAAGCTCTGCCGGGAGTTGCGCCAGTACATGGGCTGGCAACGGCTGGCCGCCGCCCATCGGGTCCTCGGCGTAGTGGTTCAACACCAGACAAATAGCCTCGGCATGCACCGGATTGGTGTAACTGGCCTGAAGCACAAGAATTTCTGCGGAGTCCATTTCCATCCTCGATCACACATGAAGTAGCCCCCAGCATGTATTTCACGCTGAAGTGCCCGCTGCACGATAGCGCGAGCACCGTGTTACCGACAATCGCAACCGTGGAATTCTTTGGCGCTCAAGCGCCCCAGATCAAGGCTTCCGTCCATCCCAGCCCGGCAAAATCCTCGGCCCGCAAGTGCGACTCACCGGCGCAGAAAAACTCGTCGAGTTGCGGTGGCTGGACCGAGGTGCCGCTGAGCATGGCGTGTACCTGGCCGCGGTGATGGATCTGGTGTTCAAACAGATGGGACAGCAAGCGCAAGCGACTGTCGTGTTGCGGGGTGTCGCGGGCGATGGTCACGATTTTGCCAAGGTCGGCATCGCGCATCTGCTCGCAGTAGGCGATCAGCCGGCGGTCGACGTGGGCCTGTTCGCCAACGAGGTCCGTCGCCATGAGGCAGGGCTCGTCTTCCTTGAAAAACACCCGGCAATCGGGATGCGGATCGTCGCCGCGCAGTTCCCGCTCCAGGGCGTCCACATAGAACCAGTCACAGGTGAGGATGTGATTGAGCGTGGCGCGGATCGAGGGGAAGAAACTGACCCGGGGTGCGCTCAGTTCCTGCGGGCTCAACTGACGCCAGGCCTTGGCCAGTCGGTGATTGGCCCAGGCGTTCTGATAGGCCATGGTCAGCAAATGGTGTGACAGGGGCTGATTCATGTTCGCTGTTCCCGATCAAATCCTTATCAAACTTCGGCAAACCGTTGCAGTTGCATTTCCTGCAATCGGCTGAGGGTGCGGCGGAACGGGAATTCCAGATAACCCTCAGTGTAAAGCGATGCCATTGGCACTTGCGCTTCAAGGTACAGCGGCACCTTGCGGTCGTAGCATTCGTCCACCAGGGCAATGAAGCGTCGCACCCCGTCGTCGTGCACCGACAACTGCGGCAACTCGCGATCCCCCGCGTCCACCCGCTCGACACCGTCCTCAGTGCCGCGAGCAATGCGCCCGGCGCGTTTCTGCGCGCTGAGGTTGGGCACGTCACTCAACAGAATAGCGCCGTAGGTATCGCACAGGGCGATGAAATCCATGGCCGCGAAGGGTTGCTCGCACAGCGCGGCGTAACGGGTCCAGAGCACAGTCGGGCTGGCCTTGAGCACCTCAAGGGAACGGTAACCGACCTGGATCGAGTCGCTCGATACTGATTGACCGACGCTCAACATCTGGAACACTTCATCCAGCGCGCCGGGCTGACCGGCCTCGGCCACCCAGTAGCGTTGCGAACCGGCTCCCGGATGCAGGCGATGGTCTTCCCCACCATCCACTGCAATTACCTGCATGTGCTGCTTGATCGCCGCGATGGCGGGCATGAAGCGGTCGCGATTGAATCCGTCGGCGTATAACTGGTCCGGCGGCAGATTGGACGTGCAGACCACCACCACGCCCTGTTCGAACATCACCTGGAACAGGCGCCCGAGAATGATCGCGTCGCCGATGTCGTTGACGAACAACTCGTCGAAACACAGAACGCGCACTTCTTCGGCCAATTCACGAGCCAGCGCCTTGAGCGGATCGGCGGTGCCGGTCAGTTGAAACGAGCGCTGGTGCACCCAGCCCATGAAGTGATGAAAGTGCTGGCGCCGCGCCGGTACTTGCAGGCTTTGGTAGAACTGGTCCATCAGCCAGGTCTTGCCCCGCCCTACCGGCCCCCACAGGTACACGCCGGAAATTGGCGCGCGGCCTTCGTGCAGCGCTTCGTGGCATTTTTGCAGGGCCCACACGGCATGTTCCTGGGCCTCGTCCTGGACGAAGCCCTTTTGTTCGATGGCATGCTGCCAGGCGCTTAAGGGGGAATCGATAGTCATGGGCGGCAGTATGCCATTGCGCATGAAAAACGTGACCAGTGATCGGCAGTTTTGTGCAGAGAGGAAAAGCGCCTTGACGCATTAAATTACTAGCATCATATTTAATAGATGTTACTGACAATCTATTAACCTTGTCGCCATCCCTCTGGAGTCATCCCATGCATTACAAAGTTTTCGGTCGTAAAACCGGCTTGCGTGTTTCCGAACTGGCACTGGGCGCCGGTAATTTCGGTACCGGTTGGGGCCATGGCGCCGAGCGCGACGAAGCCAGGCGCATTTTTGATGGCTACCTGGAAGCCGGCGGCAACTTCATCGATACCGCCAATGGCTATCAGGGCGGGCAGTCCGAGGCCATGCTCAGCGAATTCATCGCCGCAGAACGGGATCGCCTGGTCATCGCTACCAAATACACCCTTGGGACTACACCCGCGGCCGGCATTTCCCACACCGGCAACAGCCGCAAGAACATGGTGCGCGCCGTCGAAGAAAGCCTCAAACGGCTGAAGACCGAGCATATCGACCTGTTCTGGGCGCACATGAGCGATGGCGTCACGCCCATGGAGGAGATCCTGCGCGGCTTCGACGACCTGGTCAGTGCCGGCAAGATTCATTACGCCGGGCTGTCGAACTTCCCTGCGTGGCGCATCGCCCGCGCCGACCTGCTGGCCGAGGTACGCGGTTTTGCGCCGATTGCCGCGATCCAGGTCGAGTACAGCCTCGCCGAACGCACCGCTGAGCGCGAACAACTGCCGATGGCCGAAGCCCTGGGCCTGGCCGCGACCCTGTGGTCGCCGCTGGGTGGCGGCTTCCTGACCGGTAAATATCGCAACAGCGCAGGCGACAACCGCGCGAACAAGCTCGGCGTACTGATTCATGCCGAAAAAAGCGCCCGTGAAACTGCCCTGCTCGACACCTTGATAAGCGTTGCCACAGAACTGGACGCCAGCCCCACCCATGTGGCCATTGCCTGGCTGCGGGAACAGGCCAAACGCTCGACCACGGCGCTGATTCCGATCCTCGGTTCCCGGACTCGTGAACAGCTGGACGCCACGTTGGGCGCGCTGAATGTGCAGTTGAGTGCTGAGCAACTGGCACGACTCGATAGCGTCAGCGATGTGGCCAAAGGCGTGCCGCACGAATCCATTTCCGGTTCGTCCGAAAGGTTCAGCGGTGGTCAGACCCTCGACCTGCCAATCGTTCCAGTGGCCTGACACCGCCAAAACTGTAGGAGCGAGCCTGCTCGCGATGAGGGCGGAACATTCAACATCTATGTTGGCTGAACGACCGCTATCGCGAGCAGGCTCGCTCCTACAGGGTTAGGCGTATTACCGATCGACCTTATGTTTTGCCGCATACAGACACAGCATCTCCATCGCCAGTGTCGCCGCCGCCAGTGATGTAATCTCTGCGCTGTCATAGGCCGGGGCCACTTCCACCACGTCCATGCCCACCAGATTGATCCCGCGTAGACCGCCGAGAATTTCCAGCGCCTGCACCGTACTCAAGCCGCCACACACCGGTGTTCCGGTGCCCGGAGCAAACGCCGGATCGAGGCAGTCGATGTCGAAGGTCAGGTACACGGGGTTGTCGCCGACCCGCGCCCGAATCGCCTCGACAATCGCTTCGCAGCCACGACGATGCACCTGCCGCGCGTCGAGCACTTGAAAGCCTTGATGATCATCGTTGGTGGTGCGCAAGCCGATTTGTACCGAACGTGACGGATCGACCAGCCCTTCCCTGGCCGCGTGCCAGAACATGGTGCCGTGATCGATGCGCTTGCCCTCTTCGTCCGGCCAGGTGTCGCTGTGGGCGTCGAAGTGGATCAGCGACAACGCCCCGTGCTTGCGGGCATGGGCCTTGAGCAGTGGATAGGTGATGAAATGGTCGCCGCCAAAGGTCAGCATCGCGCTGCCGGCGTCGAGGATGCGCTCGGCGTGGGCCTCAATCATTTCGGGCGTCGACTGCGGCGCGCCGTAATCGAAATCGCAATCGCCGTAGTCGATGACCGCCAGGTGATCGAACGGATCAAACGTCCATGGCCAGTGCCGTTCCCAGGCGATCCCGGCAGAGGCGGCACGAATGCCCCGTGGTCCGAAGCGTGCGCCGGGGCGGTTGCTGGTGGCCGTGTCGAACGGCACGCCACTGACGGCCACATCAACGCCACGCAGGTCACGACTGTAGCGTCGACGCATGAAGCTGGTAATGCCGGCGTAGGTACTTTCGGCGGCCGTGCCGTAAAGGCTGTCACGGGTAAGGGCTTGATCGTTCTGCATCGGGACGTCCATTGAAGGCTCCTTCTCTTTTCTTATTGGCGGCTACGGAAAGTGGTCCACAAACGGGTGCGCTGGCGCATGTCCTTGAGGCTCATGCTGCGGTCGGCGTAAAGCCGGTCACGCACATCGGCGGGTGGGTAAATGTCCGGATCTGTGCGCACTGCCTCATCCACCAGCGGCGTGGCGGCCTGGTTGGCGGTGGCAAAAAACAGCGTGTTGGTCAGCGCCGCGACGGACTCGGGGCGCAGCATGAATTCGATGAACTGGCGGGCAGCCTCGGGGTGTGGCGCGTCCTTGGGGATCGCCAGGTTGTCCTGCCACACGATGGTGCCTTCCCTGGGAATCCGGTAGGCGATTTCAAACGGTTTGTTGGCCTTGCGCGCCTGGTCGGCGGCCATGCTGGCGTCACCGTTGTAGGTCAGCGCAAGGCAGATGCTGCCATTGGCCAGATCGTTGATCTGCCGCCCGCTGGCGACGTAAAGCACCGAGGGTTGCAACTGATGCAATAACGTTTGGGCCGCGTCGAGATCGCTCTTGTCGGTGCTGTAGGGATCCTTGCCCAAATAATGCAAGGCCAGGCCGATCACTTCCTGTGGTGAATCAATGACCGCGATGCCACAGTCCTTCAGCTTGCTGGCGTATTCCGGTTTGAACAGCAGGTCGAGGCTGTTGAGCGGTACATTCGGCAGGCGTTTCTTCACCTCCTCGACATTCATCCCGAGCCCCAGGGTGCCCCATGTATAGGGCACGCCATAGCGATTACCGGGATCTACCGCCGCCATCTTCTCCAACAGATCGGGATCAAGATTGGCGTAGCCCTTCAGGCCCTCATGGGGGATGGCCTTGAGCGCACCTGCCGCCAGGCCGCGCGCCAGCACACTGGACGACGGGACGACCACGTCGTACCCGCTGCCACCGGTGAGCAGCTTGGTTTCCAGTACCTCCGGCGCATCGAAGGTGTCGTAGCGTACATGGATGCCCGTCTCCTGCTCGAACCGTTGCAGGGTTTCAGGAGCCACGTAATCGGCCCAACTGTACAGATTGACCACCTTGTCCTCGGCCTGGGCCGAAGCGGCAACGACGAGCAACAGCGCGGGTAAACACAGCTTGAACATGGGAGCCATGACGAACACCTGACCAGAGGAAGTGGTTGCAGGATGCGTCGTCGGATACATTGGTGAAATACCAAGTTAATTAACCTGACTTTATGACGGAGTAATGTTTGATGCTCGGCCAACTGCATGATCTGGATCTGCAATTGCTACGTCTGTTTGTCAGCGTGGTGGAGTGCGGCGGCTTCAGCGCAGCTCAGGGCGAGTTGGGGTTGAGCCAGTCGAGCATCAGCCAGCAAATGGCCAAACTGGAAACCCGCCTTGGCTATCGCTTGTGCAGTCGCGGCAAGGGCGGATTCAAGATCACTCCCAAGGGCGAGCAATTGCTCAGCGCCACCCGTGGACTGTTCGAGTCCATCGAAGCCTTCCGTCATCAATCCAACGGCGTGGCCGGACGCCTGATCGGCGAAGTGCGTCTGGGCCTGTCCGAAGCCCTGGATCAATCGGTGCTGCAACGGGTGGCCGAAGCAATCCGGCGCTTCCGTGAGCGGGACGAGTCGGTGCGTATCGAGCTGATCAGCGCCATGCCCGGCGAGATGGAACGCCTGCTGCTGCAACAGCGGCTGGACCTGGCCATCGGCTACTTCTCGCAAGTACAAAGTGCGTTTGACTACCGCGAACTGTTCATTGAAACCCAGCACCTGTATTGCGCCCCCGGCCATCCAATGTTCACCAACGCGAACCCGATCGATCAGGACCTGCAGGCCAGCGACCGGGTCGATCACCCCTACCGTTTCCTGCGCAGTGACGAACCCTTTCAGGGCAAGCGGTGTTCGGCACGTTCGGAGCAAGTCGAAGGCACCCTCGCCTTCATCCTTTCCGGTAAGCATGTCGGTTATTTGCCCAGCCACTTTGCCCGTGGCTGGGAAGACAAAGGTTTGCTCAGGGCCGTGCGCCGAGGCGATATGAGTTTCGATGTCGCGTTTCATCTGGCCCGGCATCGGGCTCAGGTAGCCGGCGATGCGCAGAAGGCGTTCGAAGAGGATCTGCTCGCGGCGTTTGCCTGAATACGCGTTGGTCTACGCTGAAACAGTGCCGGTCATCACCATGCAAAAATGCGCAGACAACCTGCACTTATCCGGGTTGTACAAGGCAAATTTGCACTGATACGATCCGTCATCGCTCGCGCGCGAGCATCTCGATAAAGACAATAAAAGCAGGGAGTTAGTGATGACTGCTCAGGTTTCATCGAAGGGGACGCAGTTCATGGATGCCATGCACAACGATGTGCTGGCCGAAGTGCGCAACCACATTGGTCATCTGACCCTCAACCGCCCCGCCGGCCTCAATGCCCTCACCCTGGACATGGTGCTCAACCTGCACCGCCAGCTCGACGCCTGGGCCCAGGACTCGCAAGTGCATGCCGTGGTCTTGCGTGGTGCCGGGGAAAAAGCCTTCTGTGCCGGCGGCGACATTCGCTCGCTGCATGACAGCTTCAAAAGCGGCGACACCCTGCACGAAGATTTCTTCGTCGAGGAATACGCCCTCGACCTCGCGATCCACCACTACCGCAAACCGGTGCTGGCCCTGATGGACGGTTTTGTCCTCGGCGGCGGCATGGGTCTGGTGCAAGGCGCAGACTTGCGCGTGGTCACCGAAAAAAGCCGCCTGGCGATGCCGGAAGTCGGCATCGGCTACTTCCCGGACGTCGGCGGCAGTTACTTCCTGCCGCGCATCCCTGGTGAACTGGGGATTTACCTCGGTGTCACCGGGGTACAAATTCGCGCCGCCGATGCGCTGTATTGCGGTCTGGCCGACTGGTACCTGGAAAGCGTCAAGCTGGGCGCCCTGGACGAAAAACTCGACCAGCTCGAATGGCACGACACGCCGCTCAAGGACCTGCAAGGCCTGTTGGCAACACTCGCCGTGCAGCAACTGCCAGATGCGCCACTGGCGACCTTGCGCCCGGCCATCGACCACTTCTTCGCCCAACCCGATGTGCCGAGTATTGTGAAGCAACTGCGTCAGGTAACGGTCGCCGACAGCCATGAGTGGGCGGTCACCACCGCCAACCTGCTGGAAACCCGCTCGCCGCTGGCCATGGCCGTGACTCTGGAAATGCTCCGTCGCGGACGCGAGCTGCCACTTGAACAATGTTTCGCCCTTGAACTGCATCTGGACCGCCAGTGGTTCGAGCGCGGCGACCTGATCGAGGGCGTGCGCGCCTTGCTGATCGACAAAGACAAGACACCCCGCTGGAACCCGCCCACCCTCGAGGCACTGGACGCCGAACACGTGGCGAGCTTCTTCAGCGGGTTTGACCAGAGCGAGAGCTGAGCCATGCACGATATCGAATTGAGCGAAGAGCAAGTCATGATCCGCGACATGGCCCGGGATTTTGCCCGTGGCGAAATCGCGCCCCATGCCCAGGCCTGGGAAAAGGCCGGCTGGATCGATGACGGTCTGGTGGCGAAGATGGGCGAACTGGGCTTGCTGGGCATGGTTGTGCCCGAGGAATGGGGCGGCACCTATGTCGACTACGTGGCCTACGCCCTGGCGGTAGAAGAGATTTCCGCGGGCGACGGTGCTACCGGCGCCTTCATGAGCATCCACAACTCCGTGGGCTGCGGGCCGGTGCTCAACTACGGCAGCGAAGAACAGAAACAGACCTGGCTGGCGGACCTGGCCAGCGGCAAGGTCATCGGCTGCTTCTGCCTGACCGAACCCCAGGCCGGTTCCGAGGCACACAACCTGCGCACCCGCGCCGAACTGCGCGACGGCCAGTGGGTGCTCAACGGCGCCAAGCAATTCGTCAGCAACGGCAAGCGGGCCAAGCTGGCGATTGTGTTTGCCGTGACCGATCCGGATTTGGGCAAGCGTGGCATCTCGGCGTTCCTGGTACCGACCGATACCGCCGGTTTTATCGTCGATCGCACCGAACACAAAATGGGCATCCGTGCTTCCGACACCTGCGCGGTCACTCTGAACGACTGCACCATCCCCGAGGCCAATTTGCTGGGAGAACGCGGCAAGGGTCTGGCCATCGCCTTGTCCAACCTCGAAGGCGGGCGAATCGGCATCGCAGCTCAAGCACTCGGCATTGCTCGCGCGGCGTTCGAAGCGGCGCTGGCCTACTCCCGTGATCGGGTGCAGTTTGGCAAGACGATCAATGAACACCAGAGCATCGCCAATTTGCTGGCCGACATGCACATGCAGTTGAACGCCGCGCGGTTGCTGATCCTGCACGCCGCGCGCCTGCGCACGGCCGGCAAACCCTGCCTGTCGGAGGCGTCACAAGCCAAGCTGTTTGCCTCGGAAATGGCCGAGAAGGTGTGCTCGTCCGCCATTCAGATTCATGGCGGCTATGGCTACCTGGAAGATTATCCGGTGGAAAAATACTACCGGGATGCGCGGATCACGCAGATCTACGAAGGGTCGAGCGAGATTCAGCGGATGGTGATTGCCCGCGAACTGAAGAACTACCTGGTGTGAAGCCCTGTAGGAGCGAGCTCGCTCGCGATGGAGGTCAACGATGACGCGGGGCACCTGAATCAACCCGGTGCCCTCAGGTTTTTCGTCGGATCGCCGCCCGGAGCAAGCTCGCTCCTACAGGAGCAGGCTTGCTCAAAATGGCGTTAACATCACTTGCCTTGGAACTCGGCGTCCCGCTTGGCAATGAACGCCGCCATCCCTTCCTTCTGATCCTGCGTGGCAAACGCCGCATGGAACACCCGACGCTCAAAGCGCACGCCTTCGGCCAGGCTCACTTCAAAGGCACGGTTGACGCTTTCCTTGACCATCATCGCAATCGGCAACGACTTTTTGGCGATCAACGCCGCGACTTTCAGCGCTTCATCCAGCAACTCATCGCTCGGCACGATCCGCGCCACGATGCCGCAACGCTCCGCTTCCACGGCATCGATCAGGCGCCCGCTCAGGCACATCTCCATGGCCTTGGCCTTGCCCACGGCGCGGGTCAGGCGCTGGGTGCCGCCCATGCCCGGCAACACCCCGAGGTTGATTTCCGGCTGACCGAATCTGGCGTTGTCGCCGGCCAGGATGAAGTCGCACATCAGCGCCAGCTCACAGCCGCCACCCAGGGCGAAACCGTTGACCGCCGCGATGATCGGCTTGCGGCGGTTGGCTACGCGGTCGCTGTCGCTGAACAGGTCGTCGAGGTAGATCTGCGGATAGGTCAGCTCCGCCATTTCTTTGATGTCGGCACCGGCGGCGAAGGCTTTTTTCGAACCGGTCAGGACGATGCAGCCGATGTTCGAGTCAGCCTCGAAGCCATCGAGGGCCTGGTTCAGTTCGCTGACGATCTGTGCGTTCAACGCGTTCAGCGCTTGTGGACGGTTGAGGGTGATCAGGCCAACGCGGCCGTGGGTTTCCAGCAAAATCGTTTCGTAGTTCACAGATTCTCTCCTTCTTATAAATTGCGCGAAATGACCATGCGCTGAATATCGCTGGTGCCTTCGTAGATCTGGCAGACCCGCACGTCGCGGTAGATCCGTTCCAGCGGGAAGTCGTTGAGGTAACCATAACCGCCGAGGGTTTGCAGCGCCGAGGAGCATACCTTCTCGGCCATTTCCGAGGCGAACAACTTGGCCATCGAAGCCTCGACCAAAGCCGGTTTGCCACTGTCACGCAGGGCCGCGGCGTAGTGCACCATTTGCCGCGCCACGGCGATCTGGGTCGCCATGTCCGCCAGGCGGAAGGCCACGGCCTGGTGTTCGATGATCGGCTTGCCGAAACTCTGGCGCTCACGGGCGTAGTCGCGAGCCGCTTCGAACGCCGCGCGGGCCATGCCCACCGATTGCGAAGCGATGCCGACGCGACCGCCTTCAAGGTTGGCCAGGGCAATCCTGTAGCCTTCGCCCTCCTCGCCCAAACGGTTGGCCACCGGCACCTTCACGTCTTCGAAGAGAATCTGGCAGGTGTCGGACGCATGCTGACCGAGTTTGTCCTCGACCCGCGCAACGGTGTAGCCCGGCGAATCGGTCGGCACGATAAAGGCGCTGATGCCGCGTTTGCCAGCGCTCGGATCGGTCACCGCAAACACGATCACCACTCCGGCATTCTGCCCGGAGGTGATGAATTGCTTGCAGCCGTTGAGCACGTAGTGATCGCCTTCCAGGCGCGCACGGGTTTTCAAGCCGCTGGCGTCGGAACCGGCCTGGGGTTCGGTCAGGGCGAAAGCGCCGAGCATCGCACCGCTGGCCAGCGGTTTGAGGAAGCGCTCTTTCTGCTCATCCGTGCCGTAGTGGAGGATCGGCACACAGCCCACGGAGTTGTGCACGCTCATGATGGTCGAGCAGGCGCCATCGCCGGCGGCGATTTCTTCCAGCGCCATGGCGTAGGCCAGGTAACCGGTGTCGCAACCGCCCCACTGCTCCGGCACCAGCATGCCGAAGAAGCCCAGCCCGGCCATCTCGCCGATGGCTTCCTTGGGAAAGCGATGCTCGCGGTCCCATTCGGCAGCGAACGGTTTCAGCCGTTCCTGGGCAAAGTCCCGGGCCATGTCGCGGATTTGTTGTTGGTCGTCATTGGGGATCATGGTGAATCCTTGAAGTTTAATTGCCCCCTGTAGGAGCGAGCTTGCTCGCGAAGGGCCTGAGAGCGCCGCATTCATCCAGGCAGCCCTCGTCATMGTTGACGTCCTTCGCGAGCAAGCTCGCTCCTACAAGGGGCGCTGGCCTTAATACAGGCATTCCACGGCCATGGCCGTCGCTTCACCGCCGCCGATACAGATCGCCGCGACGCCACGCTTCAAGCCTTTCTGGCGCAGGGCCGAGAGCAGGGTCACCAGAATCCGCGCACCGGAAGCCCCGATCGGGTGGCCCAGGGCGCAAGCACCGCCGTGCACGTTGAGCTTCTCGTGGGGAATTTCCAGATGCGTCATCGCGGCCATGCCGACCACGGCGAAGGCTTCGTTGACTTCCACCAGATCGACGTCATTGAGCGACCATCCGGTTTTCTTCATCAATTTCTTGATCGCACCGATTGGCGCCACTGGAAACAGACCCGGGGTGTCGGCGAATGCGGCGTGGCCATGAATCACCGCCAAGGGTTTCAGGCCCTGTTTCTGCGCCTGCGACTGGCGCATCAGCACCAGCGCGGCGGCACCGTCGGAGATCGAACTGGAGTTGGCCGCCGTCACCGTACCGCCTTCGCGGAACGCCGGTTTCAACGAAGCGATCTTGTCCAGCCTGGCTTTTGGCGGCTGCTCGTCATTGCTGATCACAACCTGCTCTTTGCCCACCGTCACGGTCAGCGGGACGATTTCGGCCTTGAAGCTGCCGTCCTTGATCGCCTGTTGCGCGCGGGTGGTCGAGGCGATGGCAAAGGCGTCCTGGGCTTCGCGGCTGAAGCTGTTGGTTTCGGCGCAGTCTTCGGCGAAGGTGCCCATCAGGCGGCCCTTGTCGTAGGCGTCTTCGAGGCCGTCCAGGAACATCGAGTCCTGCACCCGGCCATGGCCCATGCGGTAGCCGGCACGGGCACGGTCCAGCAGGTAAGGCGCGTTGGACATGCTTTCCATGCCACCGGCGACCACGACGTCGGCACTGCCCGCCACCAGCATGTCATGGGCCAGAATCGCCGCTTCCATGCCGGAACCGCACATCTTGTTCAGGGTGGTGCAGCGGGTCGATTTATCCAGCCCCGCGCCCAGCGCTGCCTGACGCGCAGGTGCCTGGCCAAGGCCTGCCGGCAGTACGCAGCCGAACAACACTTCGTCGACGGAATCGCTGGCAACGCCAGCGCGTTCCACCGCTGCTTTGATGGCTGCCGCGCCGAGTTGCGGCGCGGTCAGGCTTTTCAGTTCGCCCTGGAAACCGCCCATCGGGGTACGGACGGCGCTGACGATTACAATCGGATCGTTGGAAATAGTCATGACAAATCCTCCTTACTTGGCGGCCATGCGCAAGGCACCGTCGAGACGGATCACCTCGCCGTTGAGCATGCTGTTTTCAATAATATGCTTGACCAGCCCGGCATACTCGCCCGGTTTGCCCAGGCGTGGCGGGAACGGCACGCCGGCGGCCAGGGAATCGCGGACTTCCTGGGTCATGCCGGCCATCATCGGTGTCTCGAAGATGCCGGGGGCGATCGTCATGACACGGATGCCAAAACGCGCCAGCTCACGGGCCGCCGGCAAGGTCAGACTGACAATCGCGCCCTTGGACGCCGAGTAAGCCGCCTGACCGATCTGACCGTCATAGGCCGCAGCAGACGCGGTGTTGATGATCACGCCGCGCTCGCCATCGGCATCCGCTTCGGTCTCGGCAATCGCCGCTGCCGCAAGACGCAGCATGTTGAAGCTGCCGATCAGGTTGACGTTGATCACCTGGCTGAAACCGGCCAGTGCGTGTGGACCGTTCTTGCCGAGAATCTTCTCGCCACGCACGATGCCGGCGCAGTTGACCAGGCCATTAAGGCCGCCAAAGGCCTTGACCGTCGCCCGCACCGCAGCTTCGGCCGCCGCTTCGTCGCTGATGTCCGCCACCACGCTGTGCGCGCCAAGGCGCTGGGCCTGGGCTGCAACGGCCTCGGCGTTCATGTCCACCAGCATCACTTTCGCGCCAGCGTTAACCAGCACCTCGGCGGTGGCGGCACCGAGGCCGGAAGCGCCACCGGTGACGATAAAAATCTTGTTCTCGATCTGCATCATTGTTTCCCTGGATTCAAGCTGGAAGGTTCTTCGCCGCGGCCTCTTGAGCCTTGGCGATTTCCTGGTTGCGCAAGATAAAGCGCTGCAATTTGCCGCTTGGGGTTTTCGGCAATTCGCTGACAAATTCGATTTCGCGGGGGTACGAGTGCGCCGCCAGACGTTTGCGCACGTGCTGGCGCAGCTCTTCGGCCAGCGCAGGTTCAGCGCGGTATTGCGGGTTGAGCACGACGAAGGCCTTGACCAGTTCGGTGCGCTCCGGATCGGGTTTGCCGACCACTGCGGCCTCGACTACGGCCGGGTGTTCGATCAGCGCACTTTCCACGTCGAACGGACCGACCCGGTAGCCGGAGGTGGTGATCACGTCATCGCTGCGACCGACGAAGCTGATGCTGCCGTCCGGGTTCCACTCGACGGTGTCGCCACTCAGGTAATAGTTGCCGACAAAGGCCTTGGTCGGCCCGCCTTCGTAGCCGGCGAACCAGCACATCGGCGATTGGCTGCGGTCGATGGCCAGGATGCCCGGCTGGCCAACGCCCAGTTCCTGGTATTCGTCATCCAGCACTACAATACGGTGGCCCGGCGAGGCAAATCCGGCGGCGCCCATGTGAATCGGATGTTCCAGGCCGTGGTGGTTGCACAGCACCATGCCCAGTTCGGTCTGGCCGTAATGGTCGTGGATGACCACGCCGAGGTTGTCGGCGAACCAGCGGATCACTTCCGGGTTCAGCGGCTCGCCGGCGCTGCTGACGATACGCAGCTTGCCCTTGATCGATCTGGCGAATTCTTCGCCGCCGGCAATCAGCAAACGGTAGGCCGTCGGCGAACCGGTGAGGTTGGTAATCCCGTATTTGTTGATCACCCGGCAGGTGCTTTCGAGGGTGAACGGGCCATCGTAAAAAGTAATCGGATGACCCATGGACATCGGCCCTGTGACACCGAAATAAATGCCGTAGGCCCAACCCGGATCGGCGACGTTCCAGAACGCGTCTTCCGGGCGCAGATCCACCGCATCGCGGGTGTAGCTCTGGAACGCAACGATGGCCTTGAGCGGCACCGACAGTGCTTTCGACGGGCCGGTGGTGCCCGAGGTGAACATCAGCAGGAACGGATCTTCCCCGGTCAGCAGCACCGGTTCACAGTCGGGGGAATAGTTGGCCAGTTCGGCCCAGAAACTGAAATCGCCGCGAACCAGGCCCTGCCCTTTGGGGCCGGTGACGGTCACCGTGGTCGGGCAATCGGCGACTTCGGCCAGTTTCGGCCGGTTCACCCCATCGGTCACCACCACCTTGGCGCCAGAGCAGCCCAGGCGGTGCTCGATGGCCTTGGGGCCGAACGCGGTAAACAGCGGTTGATACACCGCGCCGATGCGCCAGGTGGCGAACACGGTGATCAAGAGTTCGATATTGCGTGGCAACAGGCCGGCGACCTTGTCGCCTTTCTTCACGCCCTGGGCCAGCAGGTAGTTGGCGAAACGCGCGGCCTTGTCCTGCAAGTCGGTGAAGGTGTACGTCGCACCGGTGCCGTCGCGTCCTTCCCAGAACAGCGCGATGCGACCCGGCAAGGCGTGCCGGTCACAGCATTCGACACAGGCGTTGAGGGCCGTCAGATCGCCTGCGAGTGCGGCGTCGACGGTGTGCTGATAATTGAACTGAGCAGTAGCAGACAAGTAATCGCGCATTGCCAGAATCCCTTTGTGTTTTTATTAGGTTGGGGGGAACCGTAATCAACAGGGAAATACTCGCTCTGCGCGGGGTGGCGGGCAATGGTCAAAGCTATCAAGTTGTCTGACTGCTTTGGCCAAAGCCCGCAGGGCATCAAGCGATGAAGCGCACTCCGGGTTTGGCGCGCTCGTCCACGGTCAGTTCGAACACATCCGGGCGGGCGTAGTGGCCGACCACGTCAAAGTCATAACGGGCGCGTACCAGGTCGTCGGTGTCGATTTGTGCAGTGAGCAGACCGGCGCTATCACGCAACGGTCCGGCGAGGATGTCGCCCATGGGACCGACGATCACGCTGCCGCCGGCGATCAACGGCCGATCCGCCGGCCAGTTGGCGATGTCCAGGCCCAGGGCCTGCGGCGATGCCTGGACCTGACAGGCACTGACCACGAAACAGCGTCCCTCATGGGCGATGTGGCGCATGCTGACCTGCCACATCTCCCGTTCGTCCACGGTCGGCGCGCCCCACACCTCCACGCCCTTGGCGTACATCGCCGTGCGCAGCAGCGGCATCATGTTTTCCCAGCACACCAGCGCACCGACGCGCCCGACCTGGCTGTCGATCACCGGCAAGGTCGAGCCATCGCCCTTGCCCCAGATCAGCCGTTCGGTGCCGGTGGGCATCAGTTTGCGGTGTTTGGCCACCAGCCCGGCCTGCGGATCGAGGTACAGCGCGGTGCAGTACAACGTGCTGCCCGCACGCTCGATCACGCCGATCACCAGATTGGCCCCGGTGCGCGCGGACAGCGCCGCCAGCGCCTCGGTTTCCGCGCCGGGTACGTCGATTGCATTGGCAAAATAGCGGGCAAAGGCTTCGCGACCTTCCGGCAGGCGATAGCCCAATTGCGTGCCAAAGCCCTCGCCTTTGGGATAACCACCCAGCAGCGCTTCGGGCATCACCACCAACCCGGCACCGGATTCGATGATCGCGTTTTCATAGGACAGGATCTGTTCCAGGGTGTCGGCCTTGCCACCGGGCATGGCGCCGATTTGCAGGGCTGCAACGATTGATTTGGGCATCTCGCAAACTCCATTCGCATCAGGGGTTGCTCATTCTCCGGCCTCACATGATCATCAATAAAGACCGATTCACTGCTGAATGATATGAGCCAAATGAATATCACCGACGTCGACCTCAACCTGCTCAAAGTCTTCGAAGCGCTGCACGAGGAGTCCAGCGCCAGCCGTGCCGCCTTGCGCCTGGGCGTGACGCAATCGGCAGTCAGCGCAGCCTTGCGTCGGTTGCGCGAGGTGTATGCCGATCAACTGTTCGTGCGCACCGGACGCGGCCTGGCTCCCTCGCTCAAGGCCAATCAGCTCAAACCGGTGGTCAGTGATGCCCTGAACAAATGCCGGCAGAGCCTGGCGATGGTCGATCCGGCCGCACAACAGTACGAAGGTCGCTCGGTCACCGTGGGAATGTCAGATGATTTCGAGATTGCCTACGGCCGGCGGCTGATCGAGGAAATCGCCCGGTGCGCGCCGAAATTGCGCCTGATTTTCCGTCAGACCCACAGCCAGATCGTCGCCCAGGCGTTGATGGAGCGCAGCATTGACCTGGCGATTACCGCGGGCGGGTTTGCCGAGCGGCTGCTCAGCCGTCAGGTGCTGGGGGAAGGTGGCTATCTGTGCCTGGTGGACCCGTCGAGCCTGGTCGAGAATCAGCAGAGCATTAGCCTTGAGGAGTTTGTGGCCCGCGAACACATTCTGGTGTCGTCCGGCGGTTTTATCGGGATTACCGATGAAGGATTGGCGGCGCTGGGGCTCAGTCGACGGGTGTGCGCCTCGACCACGCACTTTGCCGCGTTGCCGCATTTGCTCAAAGGCAGCCAGGCCGTGGCGACCATTCCGGCCCATGCCGCCCAAAGCATCGCAACGCTCAGCGGACTGGCGTTGCTGCCCTGTCCTTTGGCGTTGCCGCGTTACCCGATCGAGCTGGGCTGGCGCACCAGTACCCAGCTCGACCCGGTGGTGTTGAAAGTGCGCGAGGCTATTGTCGCGAGTTTCTCGTAGGAGCTGCCGCAGACTGCGATCTTTTGATGTTTTCTTTTCGCCGACTGCTGCGCAACAAGATCAAGCTCAAGATCAACAGATCGCAGCCTTCGGCAGCTCCTACTTGGCCGCCATCAGGCGATTGACTTCACTGCGCACCATGTTGGCGAATTCCGGAGGCGACATGCCGTCCAGTTCGGCGCGTACCCATTCGGCCCATTTGCCTTTGCGTTTGGCCCGTTCGCCAAACAACCGTGCGGCCTCGCCCTTGGCTTTGCCCAGGTTGTTTTGCCAGAGTTCGAACAGACGGGATTTCTCGTCTTCAAGCGCAGCGCGCTCGGCGAGGGGTTTGTCGGCCAGATTGAAGCTCATGGGAATTTCCTGCTGCGTAAAATAGGCGACATCTTACACTGTAGGACGAAATGTCCTGCGCCGGTTTTTCAGCAAGATGGCCTCTCCGGGCAAAATAGCTGCAACTTTTCCGACGGCGACTGACTCCATTGTTCACTATCCACTTACCTGCAAGGAGTACTTCAATGGCCCGCAAAACCGCCGCGCAAGCCGCCGAAGATCAAATCAAGGATCAAGCGTTCAGCGAGCTTCAATCGTTGATCGAAGAGTCGGAAAAGCTGCTGAAAAGCAGCGCCTCGCTGGTCGGGGAAGAAGCGGAGACCCTTCGCGGACAAATCGCCCTGAAACTCCAGCAGGCCAGGGATTCGGTGAGCAGCGTACGCGACCGGACCCTGCCCGCGGTCGAGGCCACTGAAACCTATATCGGCGGGCATCCATGGCAAACCGTGGCGATTTCTGCCGGGTTCGGCCTGGTGGTGGGGTTGTTGCTGGGCCGTCGCTAAGCACGGGCAAACACTGAACCCTGTGGGAGCGGGCTTGCTCCCACAGGGGTTGCGTTAATCAGACATTATTTGCCATTACCTCGGATCACTCCCCTGCCAGCTCCCGCAAGTTCGCCAGCGTCTGCGCATCCAGCTCAATGCCATTGACCTGTGATTTGGCGCGTTGATGGTGACGCCGGTCACCGGGCAAACGCTTCAAACCGACGCCGTGCATTTGCCGCACCAGTTCCTGGCTGCGCTCGGCAAAGCTTTGCCCCACCGCTTTGCCCGGGTCGATCACGATAAGCAATTGGCCAGTCCAGGGCGTCTTGGCGCCGGGATGGTTCTTCCAGTCGAATTCGAAGGAAAAATTGCCGCCGGTCAGTGCCGCCGCGAGCAACTCGACCATCATCGACAATGCCGAGCCCTTGTGCCCGCCAAAAGGCAGCAACGCACCGCCCTCAAGAATCGCTTTCGGGTCTGTGGTCGGCTGGCCGAGGCTGTCCACGCCCATCCCTGCCGGCAAGCGTTTGCCCTCGCGTGCGGCAATTTGCACATCGCCATGGGCAATGGCACTGGTGGCCAGGTCGAAGACAATCGGTGCGCCATCGGCCCGCGGCGCAGCGAAGGCAATCGGGTTGGTGCCGAACAGCGGCCGGTCGGCGCCGTGGGGCACCACGCAGGTCATGCTGTTGACCACGCTCAAGGCCACGAGGCCTTCATCGGCGAAGGGCTCGACATCCGGCCACAAGGCAGCGAAATGGTGCGAGTTACGGATTGCCAGCACCGCAATGCCGGCACTTCGGGCCTTTTGCACCAGTAGTCCACGTGCAGCCGCCAGGGCCGGTTGCGCAAAACCGTTAGCGGCATCGACCCGCACAAACCCTGAAGCCACATCTTCGACCACCGGAACGGCCTGGCCATTGACCCAGCCGCTTTGCAGCGTCGAAACATAACCCGGAATCCGGAATACCCCGTGACTGTGCGCGCCGTCGCGCTCGGCACCGGCGCAGTTTTGCGCAAGCACCCGGGCAACGTCGGCCGACGTGCCGTGACGCAGAAAAATCTTCTCCAGCAAAGCGCTCAGCGCTTCGAATGACAGGTGTGACGAGATCGCAGTAGACGTGTGATCGTGTGGCGCAGACATCTGAAGCTCCAGACTAATTATTGGAGGGAACAACAGCGTACAAAGACCCGCCGATTAACAACGCGCGGCGAGCGACCTGTCAACCTTTCGCTCAGGGTCAATCAGGTATATGCGTGTCACGAATGCCCACGGCCCGTGCGTTATCTATTTACCGCCTGCATCATCCCGCCGGCTTTTAGTCTCGAAACTCAATCCACAGGCGCCCTTGAATGGCACCTTGAACGAGACTCGACGATGCCTGCATCTTTAACTCCGCTGTTTTTCCCCGAGGCACTGTCGTTGCCCGGCCTCTGGAGAGAACTTGGCAAAACCCACGGGCTGACGCAAAAGGACTTCGAATGGTTCAGCCATATCGAACTGGCCAGCCAGGCCCTGCGCGATGAGCAGACGCCGCCCATGCTGGCGAAAAAAATCCTGCTGAAAATACCGGGACTGGAACATTTGGCGCTGGCCGGCAGTTTTTTGCTGACCGCGACACCCGATGACAACGGCGTGATTCTCTACACCCCGTACGCCGGGATACAGAAGTTCACTGACCGTTCGGCCCTGACCGAACAGCTGGTGAAACAACTCAAAGCGGCCGACGAAGACGATAATCTGCTGGCCTTCATGGCGCTGTCTCAACGCAGGACGGTGGTGGACGCCGTGACCATCGAGCCGGACTTTCAAACCATCGAAGGCGACGTGTTCGAGGACCAGCGCAGCACCCTCTCCAGCCATCAGCAACTCAATGACCAGGCCCTGCTCGATGAGCTCAAAGCGCTGCCGTCCCTGACGTCGCTGCTCGAGGCATTGCTCAGTGAACAGCTGGCTAGAACTTTTCCCGGTCTGGACCAGAGCCAGACCCAGGTGAATTTCTATCTGGCAACAACACAAGAAAGCGCTGGAGAAAGCCATCCGACGCGACGCTGGGTCAACTCCCTGTCCCTGAGTGACGCGGTACTCCTGCACTATCGCCATCAGCGTTGGCCGTCCGGACAGTCCCATGAATTTTCCCATCCGAAAAAACCCTCGGCAAAAGCCGACCAGCCAATCTGGGAAGCCGCCGTCACCACGATCTCGCGCAAACTCGTCAGCCTGCTGGTCAGGCAGCTCGAAGGTTTCTGGGCTGCGGCGAGTGTCGATGGTGCATCGCGTCGCGCATTCTTCGGCCGGGCCATTGCCGATCAGGCGCGAGTGCAACTGCTGCTCAAGCGCGAAGCCGGGATCATCACCCCGGAGCAAAGCCAGGATTTGCATGCGTTGATCTCGACGGCCAGCCGGGCGAACCAATCAATGACGGTCGAAACCGTGTGTCTGTGGGAGCACCGGGCCAACTATGTTGAGTTGGCCGGCTCACTGATGGTCAGCGCCAGCGATGCGTTTCTCTACACACCCACCCGAGGCCTGCAGGTGCTCAAGGACTATCAGGACTTGCGCGATACGGTGCTGAGCAAGTTCAGCGCGGCCGGTCACGAGGATGAACTCTATGGCCTGCTGAGCCTGGACGAACGCCAGCGCTTCATCGGTTTTGACCGGCCGAATGTGACCGGGGAAGTGATTTCCGGCGCGATCTTCCACAAGCTCTTCGACGCGATCGTCACCAAGCAACTGCAGAACATGGAATATGCCCTGCAGGTGTTCCGTCACAGTGACGGTACCGTGAACATCCACGCCCTGTTCGACAAGGCGCTGGATATCCGCTCGATGATCAGCGAGCGGCTGCTGACACTGGAGACCGACGGACGCTGGAGCACACGGCCCGCGTTAACCGGCGATCAGCATCCTTCCGCGGTGCTGGCGGATACCGCGGCAGCTTTCGCCAAGACCTTCAGCGACATCGAAACACTGATCAACGCAGATTTTGCGGCGCAACCGGTCGCTTCGCTGGCTTTGCAACGGGTTTATCTGGAAAACATGAAAACCCGCCTGGCCCATGCGCTTTCCGTCGGCATCCGGGGCGAGGCCAGTCTGCGCAGGCTCAGCGCGACACTGCGGGATGCGGACCGGGCCATTGTCGAAACGGTATTCAACCCGGATCAGGCAGACCGGCAGAGCCGTCTGTCACTCAAGGGCTTCCGGCCCGATGCCTATTCATTGACGCTGGAGTGCTCCGCTCAGCGCGATGTCCTGCCCCTGGCCCATTGTTTGCTCTTGACCGAGCGTGGCGGGCTCGACGCCTCGCATTCCGGCCGGACGATCCTGTGGACACCCGCCGAGGGCCTGGAAGTCTTTGACACCATCAGTCGTGCACGGCTGGAACTGAACCGCCGCCTGCTCGACCCACGACAACGCCTGGCGCTGCTGGACAACCTCACCCCCACCCAGCGCGTCTTTCACCAACGCTACTCACTGGGACCGCTGCGGCTGATTGAAGGATCTGTATTGGAGCGGGTCGCGCAATCGTCAATCGAGCACTTTCTGGCTCGCTGCGAACACGTAGGCACCTTCGAGCTGAGCGAAACGAAGCAGAATAAAGCCCTGAAATCCCTGAGCACAGCGGCCTTCAACGCCAACCTGCAAAGAGCCACCTCGATTGCCCGTGCGATCAGCCGGCAGCAGTCCCTGCCCGCCTGGCTTGGAATGGCTCCGCTGGAAGACCAGCGTCAGCACCTTGAATTGCTGGAGCAATACCGCAACAGCGTTGATGAGGACAAAGACTATTTGCACGGGATCAAACCCCTCAGGTCGTATGTGCATGAGACGTTGACGTCATTGCTCGGCAGCCGCTTCCCTGAAAAAACGCTGGACCCCGACAACATCGAAATCACCCCCCACCTGGCCCTGGTCGGCCCCGCAAGGAGCCTCACTGAGTTCGCCCTGAACCATGTCAACATCGCACAGGGCACCGGGTTCAAAGTCAGCTCGGCAACCCTTCAAGCCCTGCCCGCTGGGTTGGATCAGGCGGCCGTCCGTCAATTGTTGCTGTCATTGAACATCGCGCAAAACTACGCCAGACAGGTCACCGACAACTTGTCGAATCAAGCAGCTGACGTCGAAAACCGAATGCTGCGTTTCGTCAAACAACTGCCCTGGCAACTACTGCAACACGCCCACGAACTCAAGCTGCGGCAACGGCTGTCCGGTAGTGCTTTCGATTTGCTTCGCCAGGTACTGGACATGCCGGACGCCATCGCCCGGGCTATTGTTCAGGGAGCACATGCGATTGTCCGGCCACTGGAACTGATCAAGACAACCGGCGCCGCCGCCGTCAAAGCGCTGGGCCTTTACCTGATCGGCCCTGGCGGTGGCAACACAGGCCCACAAATTCTCTATGCCCCCTACCATCCCGGAGGCTCACCGTTTGTAGAGTTTGAAAATGAGGCCAGCGTTGTCTCGGCGTTCAACACGCCGGGACTCTTGCAGGAAATGTTGATACGTCGCCTGCCAGACAGTGAGCAGACAGTGTTTCGCAACCTGTTCGAATCCACCATTGGCCAGTTGAGCGAAATGACGCTTGCGTCCAACCCCATCGGCGGCAACGTACTCACCCGTTTTTTCCATGACAACACCCAACTGCTGACACGATTGCTCGGCAGCCAGTCGCATGTTTCAGGCCAGTCGGACTGGGAGGCTGTCAAACACCTGTTCAGCTCCGGAATCAATCTCTTTTCGGGACTGTTACCGGGCAAACTCGCGTATCTACAGTTTCTGTGGAATGCCTACAAGGACGCGCGAAACTCGGCCGAAGCGCTGCAGGACCATCACTGGAAAACTGCATTGCTGGATTTTATTGCCGGTGCGGTGCAGATCGTGACGTTGGGCCGGTTATCGCTTGAAGGATGGGCCGACAGCGCCCAGGCAACCGGTGAAGCCATCGCTCAACCGATTGCCACCCCCGTGATTGCGCAAGCCTGGTCGCAGGTCCGTTCGACAGCACCGTTGCGTACACGACTGCAACCGTTCGAAACCACCGTCGAACTGAAGAACCTGACGAAAAACCGCACTGACGGCACCTATCTCGAAGCGGCCAGCCGGAAAACCTTCGCCGCCATTGCCGGCAAGGTGTACGGCGTGAACAAGACCGGAGCGGTTTGGCGAATGGTCAAAGGCGAAGAAGAAGGCCCCGTGTTACTGACGACGCCTGACAAGCAACTGGTGATCGACCCGGACACCCACACCGTCCACTTCGGCAAAGCCCTCTCGAAAATGCACAATCAGTTTGCCAACGCCGTTGTTGCCAGGGATGTGCTGAATATCGAGGCCCGGGGGATGGAGGAAATCCACGCGAAACATCCCGAAAAAGCCCGCATGATCGTGCAGGCCATCGACATGGCTCGCTATTACGCGTTCAACAGCCTGCACAACCTGGTGCAACTGCGCAAACTTCTGCCGGGCACACGACTGGATACGTTCCTCAAGGGCTTCTTTGGTGTCAGCCAGGTCGACACAGGGCTGCTCGATAGAATCAAGAAGGCCATCGTTCCCATCTGCAACGCACTGGTCGATCCCGATGAAGACTTGATGAACTCGCAACGCTTTATCGTGGGTTCAAACAGGGACCCGAAAGCAAACCTCATCGCGTTTGTCCTGGACAAGGATCAACAGCGCAATGTGCATTTCACGGAAAGATTCTTCGATCAACAACTCGACTGGTACAAATCCTGTTTGACACAACCCTTCGACGTCGACGGCCACAGCCAGGCCGCGACGCTGATACACGAGTTCGCTCATTTGTTTTCCGGGGCCGTGGACATTGCATACCTTGAGGCCAGGCGACCGTTTAGCGATCTGATCGCACCGATCACCACCTATGGCGCAGAATTGAAACAGTCTCAGCTGGACTTCCAGCGAGTAGCCTTGTCGATGGAAACACCCAAGGCAGAATTGTTCGCACGCTGGAACAGTGGGCTGCAAACGTGGATCAGCCTGGATTCGATTCCGGGCGCTGATCACGTCGGCGAAGCCATTCTGCGGCTCACTGGCAGCAAGACCATGGAGAAGGCACGGGAAGCTTTTTTGAATGGGCAGGATTCGAAGTTCCGAACCGACGTCATTTTGCACAATGCCAACTCGATCGCCTTTTTGATCTGCGAAATGGGCCGACAACTGGACCCGGTGCCGGTCACTTCGACCACTGATACCTGATCCCGACGTAATAACGCGCAGATCTCCGGATCTGCGCAGCAGTACGTATTTTGATCTTTTTTTCACGCGCCCCTATGGATACTGCTACCCGACTGCAGGTGTTCCAGAGCCGAAGCGTTGAAAAAAAACTACACATTGATGGTTAAATGCCATGACTGATGTTCTCGCAGACTTCCCCCAAGGTTAGAATGCACGAAATCAGGATGGGCCAATGACCGACCACACGCTCTCGGAAGCCGAATACGACGCCATCACCGATGCCGCTGCGCATTGGTGTATGCGTTTGCACGCCAACGACTGCACCGAGCAAGAGCGCCAGGCGTTCGAGCAATGGCGTGATGCGCATCCGCTCCACGCCTTCGAGTACGAAGCGATGCTGGAGATCTGGGATGTCGCTGGCGACCTGCCGCGTCCCGAGCCCGTCGTGCCTCTGGTTCGCACTCAACCGGAAAACCCGTGGCGGCGCCTGGGTATTGCCGCGGCGATATGCGCACTGGCACTGCCTTTGGCCGGTTATGGCGGCTGGCACCTGGGCTGGGTACCGAACGCGTACCAGCATTTCGAAGCGACCGACAATGTTCGCACGGTCACCTTGAAGGACGGCAGCCAAGTGGAACTGAACCTGGGCAGCGAGCTGACCTACAGCAACTACAAGGATCAACGGCAAGTCACGCTGAAAAAAGGCGAAGCCTTTTTCAATGTCAGCCATGTCACCCGTCACCCGTTTGTGGTCAAGGCCGCCGAAGGCCGGATTCGCGTGACCGGCACCCAATTCAACGTCTGGATGTATGAAGACCAGGTCAAGGTCAATCTGATCGAAGGCTCGGTACTGGTCAGCAGCAACGCCGGCCAGCCCGGTGACGGCTTGCGCCTCGACCCGGCGATGCAGGCCGGTTATCGCCACGGCGACTTCATTCCCCGCGTCAGCCAGACCTATGACAATGACAGTTCGCTGGCCTGGCGCCAGGGCAAACTGGTACTCGACGATCTGGCACTGAGCGATGCACTGCCCTTGATCAATCGCTACCTGGACAAACCGTTGATGGTCGCTGACAACAGCACCGGCTCGATCCATATCGGCGGCATCTACAACATCAGAGAGATCAACGGCCTGGTGAAGTCCTTGCCGCGGGTCCTGCCGGTCTACCTGACCCGTAACCAGAACGGCAATCTGGTGGTCAACGCGATTCCGCAAACATCCCCGAAAAGCTGAAAAGGCCGCCACCCTTGCGGGGTGCGGCCTTCAGCGTTCATGCAATGTTCCACGACCTTACTGCGCAGTCACCTTTGCATCCTGCTGACGAATCGTCTGCACCTGATAGTTCGGATCGGACAGGATCTGTTGCTCGGTAAAGGGCAGCACGCTCCATTGCTTCCTGGAAAAGGCCTGCGTCTGGTCCCGTGAAAACTTCGAGGCCGGGTCACTGGACAGCGAGAACGCGAGGAGCCCTTTGGCCTGTGGTCCGTTTTCGTCAAAGGTCACCACTTGCAGGTAACTGGTGCCGCTGACCACTTCGCGCTTGCCATCGCTGCGCGGCACGCTCTGGATGGCGTTATAGACGCCCAGCGTCCCCGGTCCGCCGTGGATTGGCGTCTGTTTCCCGCCGCTGCTGACCACCTGGATATCGCCCCAACGGCTGTCCGGCTTGAGACCTGACGCCTTGACCTGTTCAGCCGAAGCCAGCATCGCTGCCCGTAGCGCCATCGCTACGTCCGGGTGATCGACCGCGAGTCCACGCGGAGTCTGTTGCGGGTCCGGAGGATCGAACGCCACGCGCCATACGTCCGGCACTTGTTCCAAAGACTCCATGACATTCTGGAAATGCACAAAACCCAGACCACTGTTGAGGTTGGCCTTGCGGTCCCATGCCTTGAGGCTGGCGCACAGTGGCGTCAGCGTTTTTGCATCGGCACCGAGATCCGCCGCGCAGAATTGCAGCAGGTCCGGCATCATTTGATTCGCCTGATAAACCTGATCGTCCATGACCATGTGTTGTAAATCCGCCGCCCCGACCTGGATCAAGGTACTCAAACGCTCCAGGGCAAAACGTGATCGCAAACTCAATGGCTGGCCATCCTGGCTGATCAGCGGCGAATAGCCGGTCAGCGGTTGCGCCGGGTTGGCCATCCAGGCCGAATTGTTGGAGTGTTGGAGTGTTGGACAAAATCCTTGCGCAGCAATTGCGGTAACTTGTCCGCCGCATAGATACCCTGTTGTGGCGCCTGCGGGTCGATGTCCCAGGCACAGGCGCTGTTGGAACCGTCAAGGATGATCATCTGCAGGCCGATCCGCGGATCGCTGCACTGCGCCAGCTTGTCGACACTGACGTTGACGGTCAGGGTCTGCCTGTCCATCGGCAAGGACTGGCCGTCGAGCAGGTACCGGGTCGAATCCTTGGGATCCAGTTGCAGGCGGTACAGCGTGAAGTGTTTGGACGAATCCACGGTGTGGGTCCAGGCCAGATGTTGATTGAAACCGATGTTGATCACCGGCAGGCCGGGCAATGCCGCGCCCATCACGTCCAGCTTGCCGGGAATGGTCAGGTGCATCTGATAAAAACGCATGCCGCCCCCCCACGGAAAGTGCGGATTGGCCAGCAACATGCCGCGACCGTTGAAAGAACGCTCGCTGCCGACCGCGACGGCGTTGCTGCCCCGGTCCAGGGCAAAGCGCTGCATCCGCGTCGCGGCCACCTGGAACGCCGGCTGCGCGTTTGCCGCCTGGGCCACGGCTTTGGGTGGCGTGGCACCGGCCAGGGCTTCGGCAAACTGGCCGACGCCACCTTCGACCAACAGGCGCCGGGTCAGCTTGACCAGATCCATTGCCGTGATGTCGCGCACCTAATCGCCCTGGCACTGCGGCGGAAAACCCTGGGCGCGACGTTCGCTCAAGGCGCGGTTGTACCCCGCCACATAGCCTTCAATCAGCTCACGCACTGGCGGGGTCTGGGCCTGCCAGAAACCGGCGACCGCCTGCGGAGTGTTCAGCCAGGTGAAAAACACATCGCTGACCAGGTTCTCACGCTCCTCAACGGTGAACTGATCCGGCCCGAAATACCGCGAGCGTTCGCCGTTCACCGTGGTGATCTCGTTGGCCAGCAGGCACAGATTGTCCTGGGCGTAGGCATAGCCGATGCCGTAGCCGAGCCCGCGCTCGTTGTCGGCGCGGATGTGCGGCACGCCGAAACTGGTGCGGCGGATGTCCGCGCTCGCTTGCGCAGGCGTACCGCTCGCGCTCGCCCCAAGGCTCAGCCCCAGGCTCAAACCCAGAGTCACACCCGCCAGGCTCAACCTGGTTAACTGGCTGGAAATAATCACGCTCGCTCCTGATCGAAAAAACGATGGCTACAGCTGCGCATACCCACGCGCACCGTGCCTCCCTGTAGGGACGAAGCTCACATCAAAAATTTAGGTGCTTCACGGAATTCCGGGGAACACATATAACGAAATATCTGTAGGGACTGCCGAAAGTTCGGGCCGCGTTCGGACGATCTTTTTGATCTTGATCTTCAGCAATATCCAGATCGCAAAAGCAAGATCAAAAGAT
>NZ_JBFUID010000039.1:0-61847 GCF_056402055.1 Pseudomonas sp. P4_C4
CCCGCCACCGATGAAATCTGCCCCGGTTGCCGGTATCGCAACGCCGTTTAATTTAACTATCACCTCATCAGCCAGGTTGCGCGATATCACCTTGCACACGGGCAGCGTAATGCCAGTGGACATGTCCGCACCTTTCAACTCCAGTTTGAACGTGCCGCTGTTGGTATGAGAGTTGACTGCCCAGGTATTCTTGCCTGAGGAGGTTACCGTCAGATTGCCAGGTTGCACGCCAGTGAGCGGTGTGCCTGTCAGCGCCAGCGGGTAGTCTTGCAGGGGGCTGTCTGGCTTGTAGGTCAGGGTGACGGTCCGCGGCTCATTCCTGAAAAACATGGCACCGTCGGCCGGGGAAGGAACACCGCCCACCAGTACCTGATCCACTTCATCCGAAAGATCGTCTGACATCACCAAGCATCGATGCTCCCAAGGCAGCAACACTTCCAGGCTCAAAAAAACCAGGGTGACAAGGCCTCTCTCGCCATCCGCCGGCGTGAGTGTCCAGTTGAACTTGCCATCGACGCCAGGCACCCAATCTGAAAATTTCGGTGACGCATCAATATTCAAGCCTCCACCCTCAGCCAACTCCAGCTTGAATTGCTTTGCGATCTCGGGTGGAGCTTCCACCGTTACATCGCTTGCCTGCCCACGGGGCAAGAAAATGGGTTCGTTCCATCCTACGACCTTACCGTTAACGGTTAACGTGGCTCCTTTCCAGGGATTGTCCTCATAAACCTTAATTTTAAAAGACTTTTCTACTGGCGTGGCGTCATACGGGCTGTGGACTGTGGCCGTGATCGTTTGCTCACCCAAGATGTTGACTTGATAGTCAAACCGGCTTATGCCCGAGTCCGATGTGGGTATGGTCACCTCCTCCCCATTCACCGACCACACGACAGTAATGTCGTTCAGTACACCTTTTGTGTAAAAAGAACCGACCGTGATCTGCGCCGTCACCGTATCCCCCTTCACCGGAACACCGATCGGGCTGCGGCTATCGAGAATCTCGCGACGGTAGTGCCCCAATCGCATCGGGATTTCGTAAAGTTCCGCCGTGAATTCGCTCCGTAACCGTAAATTCAGATCGCAATCGGTGCCGTTCGCTGGACAGTGGAGTTCCAATTTTGCACCTGTTGTCAGTAGAAACGTCTGAAAGACACCTGGCTCAGGAGCAATTCTGACTGAGGGAGATGGCTCACCAACCAGGTCATAGCAGCTCACTTTTTGATTACCCCACGGACTATCTTCCTTAGGCACAATAGTCAGGAAATGGCGTTGGTCGTCTTCGGCTCCATGGCAGATGTACACGGGACCTGGCTCGGTTGATCCGGTTTTAAATTCGATGGTCATGGCGTGCTCTCGATGCTGGCAAGTGAATGATCAGGGAGGGGCATTCAACTATCGGGAAAAATGGGCACGCAAGAAACTGTCAGAGTTGACAGTTTTTCTAGAACAATTGGCGATAAAGAAGTGCTTCAAAAGACCGATGGCTTTCGGCAACGGCCAGCCGAACTGCACCGACAGCACTCGCAATGACCAACACGACGGCACGCAGGACCGGCGGCGGCATCATCAACGTGACCTCCATCAACGGTGTCTCGCCGGGCATCTTCCAGGGCATCTACTCGGTGACCAAGGCAGCGGTAATCAATATGACCAAGGTGTTTGCCGAGGAGTGTGTGCAGTTCGGGATTCGTTGCAATGCGTTGTTGCCGGGGTTGACGGATACCAAATTCGCTTCGGCACTGGTGAAGAATGAGGCAATTTTGAACACCGCGCTGACGCAGATTCCGCTGAAGCGCGTGGCGGATCCGAGTGAGATGGCCGGGGCGGTGTTGTATCTGGCGAGTGATGCTTCGAGTTATACGACTGGGGTTTCGTTGAATGTGGATGGGGGGTTTCTGTCCTGAAGCGCTTAAACAACAACGCATCCGGCAGTTGGAGCAGAAAAGCCGGCAGCTCAAGATGGATAACGACATTGTAAAAAAAGCTACACCGCCTTCTTTACCCGCGAGCTGAAGTGACATATCGGCTCGTTCGACAGCTGCAAAGAAGGCGTACTCAGTGGCATTTGTCTGCCGGTTATTGAGCTTCAGAAACACCAACCCTCACCAACGCGTCTACCGATATCGGCCCATCTGGAAGCGCCGCTACTGCGCGGAATTCACGTATACCAAGGGTGCTGTACTTGAAGTATCCCCCATATGCTTTCCCTGCAGGGCCAGTTGTATCAGTAATCGCCTCATATTCCGGTACGTAAAAAGTCACAGGCACACCGACCATTGGGGAGCCATCTTCATACATAAGATGCACACCACTAGCATAAGTAACATTTACCGCTGCATAGGCCGTCATCGGAGGCAATGGTATCGGGGTGCCGGTCGCGTAGATGAATCTGAAATAATTACTCCGCGACAACCGGTTCGTCGGCGTTAGGAGTGTCGCCTTTTCTGCTTCAGTGAATAGCTTTAGCTTGAACGTTCCTGTTTTGTCCTTCCCTGTGACCATCCATTCATGCTGCGTGGATAGTTGGCCAAGAGGCGGTTGGCTAGCAAGATCACCTTCGACAAGGCCCGATTCAGGAATCCAGTCAAGGGCCAAAGGAACGCCAATTAACGCCTTTGCATCTTTGTAATCCAAAGTGAGTTTTTTAGTTTTTCCCCCGTGTAAATCTGCCCCGTTTGCCGGTATCGCATCACCGTCTATTTTAACTATTGCCTCATCAGCCAGGTTGGTCGACAGCAACTTGCTGACCGCCACAGTGATCGGGGAGGTCATGCCCTTGCCCGCGAGACTCAGCTGGAAGGTGCCGCTTTTGGTCGAGCCGGTGACGCGCCAGCTATGAGTTGTTTGCTCACTGCCAAATACAGGCGCACTCACCACATTGGCCGCAACAAGACCGCTTTTGACCTCGCACGTCAGCTTCACCAGATGCCCGGCGATCGGACTGCCAGCTTTGGGCGTCAGCGTAACGACCTGAGCCTGTCCCCTGAAAAATAAATTGCCACCGGGAGGAACCGGTACGCCATCGATCTTGACGTCCGCCTCATCAGCCAGGTTGGTCGACAGCAACTTGCTCACCGCCACAGTGATCGGGCGGGTCATGTCCTTGCCCGCAAGACTCAGCTGGAAGGTCCCACTTTTGGTCGAGCCGGTGACGCGCCAGCTGTGAGTTGTTTGCTCACTGCCAAATGCAGGCGCACTCACCACATTGGCCGCAACAAGACCGCTTTTGACCTCGCACGTCAGCTTCACCAGATGCCCGGCGATCGGACTGCCAGCTTTAGGCGTCAGCGTAACGACCTGAGCCTGTCCCCTGAAAAATACATTGCCACTGGGAGGAACCAGGACGCCATTGATCTTGACGTCCGCCTCTTCCGTCAGGTACCGCGACATTACCTTGCACACGGGCAGCGTAATGCCAGAGGTCATGTCCGCACCTTTCAACTCCAGTTTGAACGTGCCGCTGTTGGTATGGGATTTGACTGCCCAGGTATTCTTGCCTGACGCGGTTACCGTCAGATTGCCAGGTTGCACGCCAGTGAGCGGCGTGCCTGTCAGCTCCAGCGGGTAGTCTTGCAGGGGGCTGCCTGGCTTGTAGGTCAGGGTGACGGGCTGCGGTTCATTCCTGAAGAACACAGCACCGCCGGCAGGGGAAGGAACACCGCCCACCAGGACCTTATCCACTTCATCCGAAAGATTGTGCGAAATCACCAGGCTTCGATGCTCCCACGGCACCAGCACTTCCCGGCTATAAAAACTCAGGGTGATACGACCGCTCTTGCCAGCCTCCGGCGTAATCTGCCAATTGAACTTGCCATCGACGGGAGCCGCCCAATCGCCAAAATTCGGCGATGCTACGATGGACAATCCGCCATTCTCTACCAGCTCCAGGTTGAGCTCCCTGGCAATTCCCGGTGGAGCCTCCACCGTTACATCGCTTGCCTGCCCACGGTGCAATAAAATGGGTTCGTTCCATTTCACCTCCTTACCGTTGACGGTTAACTTGGCTTGTTCCCAAGGACTCTCCACATATACATTGATCGTAAAACTCTGCTCTGTCATTTTATCGTCATAAGGGCTATGAACCTTTGCAGTAATCGTATGCTCCCCCGCGGTGGTAACGACATGTTCGAACCTGCTCCACCCCAGACCGGTAGTCGGCACCTTCTGCACAATCCCCCCGCCGAAGTACCACTCGACCTCAACGCCCTCCAGTTCCTTGCCGGTATAAAATGAACCGATTTGAACCTCCGCGGCCACTTTGTCCCCCACCACCGGAGCGCTGATCGGGTCACGTTTACTGAGAATGGCTCGCCGATAGTCCCCCAATTTCAACGCAACTTTACAAGGCGCGGCGGTAAATTCACTTTGCAGTTGAAGATTGAAATCGATGTCCGTTCCATTCGCCGGGCAATTCAACTTCCACTCACTGCCCGCCGCCAGAAGCTTCTGATACTTGCCCAATTCAGGATCGATAGTGATCGGAGAGGATTCCCCCGGAACCTGATTGAAACTCACGCCCTGATTCACCCACGGGCTATCCGCCCCGGCCGCAATCTTGARGTCATGTTCAGCTCCGTGACAGATGTACACGGGCTCGATTCCTGTGGCTCCGGCTTTAAATTCGATGGTCATGGCGTGCTCTCGATGCTGGCAAGTGAATGATCAGGGATGGTCATTCAACTATCGGGAATAATTGGCACGCAAGAAACTGTCAGAGTTGACAGTTTTTCTAGAACAATTGGCGATAAAGAAGTGCTTCAAAAGACCGATGGATTTCGGCAACTGCCAGCCGAACGGCACCGACAGCACTCGCGATGACCAAACCGATGGCACGCACGACCGGCGGCAGCATCCGCGAATCGTGCGGTTTTCACCCTCGATTTCCTCAACACGGACCGACTGAAGGCCGCTTTGGGGTTTACTGCGTCACGCAACGAGTCGTGGTGGTGACTCGGGTCACTTGCCCGTCTTCGGCCCGTACATCGCCCAGGACATCGGTTTTATCCATGGCCTGGCAGGTGCGTTCTGGAGGGGGTGGAGTGACCGGTGGAGGGGGTGGCGGACTGGCACAGCCGCCGAGAATCGCTACGCACAATGCCAGCGACAAAGATGAGATAACGCGTTTCCCAAGAGTTTTCATCGGTTGACCCGCGATAAGTGATAGACACATTTTTGTGACAACAGAACCGGTGCGCAAAATCCTCACACCTGGCACAAAAATAAAAATCTGCGAATCACTTATGGCCCGGCCGATGGCATTTGCACCTTATCGCTGCCCCTTTGGCCGCCACTCTTTCGAGAACAGTCCCCACTCCTGCGCCCAGACAATCGCTTCATTGCGGCTGTGCACATTGAGTTTCAAATACACCGCCGCCACGTGGTTGCGCACTGTATTGGGCGCGAGTTTCAGGCGCGCGGCGATTTCCTTGTCGGCCAGGCCTTCGCAGATCAGGCCGAGCACTTCGCGCTCACGGGCAGTCAGGTCGGTGAAGGACACGCTGGGCAACTTCGGTGAATTGACGTTCTTCACCTTGGCCAGTTTTTCGATCAGCGTGCGGCTGAACCATGAGGCGTCCTTCATCGTTTCCTCGATGGCCGACACCAGTTCCAGCTCGGTGCGCCTGCGCTCGGTGATGTCCACCAGCACCAGCAGATAGCACGGGTTGTCTTGAATGTTCACAGTGTCCGCCGACACGGTGCAATCGATCAGCCCGGCGTCTTTTCTGCGCACGCGCACATCGAAACGGTCCAGACTGCCGGTTTTCTCCAGCGCGGCGAACAGCCAGATGCGCGCGTTTTTGTCATCGATGAAATCGATCTGCGCAATGCTGATCCCAAGCACTTCCTCACGGGGATAACCGAGGGTATCGAGGAACGCTTCGTTGACGTCCAGCACCCGTTGATCAGCCGCGCCACACAGCAGAATCGGCACCGGGGACAGGCGAAACGCTGTGGCGAAACGTTGCTCGGCGCTGACCCGGTCGGTGAGATCGTCCATGATCAACACCAGCAATTGCGGCTCGCCATGGCTGTCGGTCAATACCAGGCTGCGCGCGCGGTGGACCCAGGTACGCTCTTCGTCCGCCGCCGAGGTCACCTCCACCAGCACATCGCTGAACGTCTCGCCGCGAGCCACGCGGTTGATCGGATAGCTGTCGACTGGCACGACGTGATTGTTGCGATGGCGCAAGGCGAAGCGTTTGGCATACGCCTCGGCATTGGCACCCAGATCGCTGACTTGCGAAACACCGTGCATGGCCAGCGCCGCCTCGTTAGCCCACAGGATGCTCTGGTCGGGGTCCAGCAGAATCACCCCGTCGGACAAACCGGCGATGATTTGCTGCAACTGGCGGTGATTGGTTTCAGTGGTCAGGACGTCCTGGCTCATGGGTTCTCCCCGCGTGCGGCGGCGCCGTCATGCGCCGGCCTGTGAAGATTACGACCGCGCGCGTTCATTATCGTGCAGATGTGCACGTGTAGGAGCTGCCGAAGGCTGCGATCTTTTGATTTTCGACGTCAGTTGAGTGGCTGAAGATCAAAAGATCGCAGCCTTCGGCAGCTCCTACAGGAATTATGTACTCCCGAAATATTCGGAAAATGCTTTCATCCATGGCTCTCGCGCTAACGGCTAACGTTCATTTGCCAATACATTTCAAGGAGGGCAAGGAATGCCTGTCGCTGCAAATGGATGTCGCCTGCGCAACGCTCGATTTTCGGAATCTGGTCGTATTTATCTGCTGACCGCTGTCGCCCATCGACGAGAGCCTGTGTTCGCAAATTGGCGGATTGGACGGCTTCTGGTCGATCAACTGCGTTGTGCCGATGAAGCATCGCTGGTGACCTCCATGGCCTGGGTTGTCATGCCGGATCATCTGCATTGGTTGATGGAATTGAAGCACGGCACGTTGGCCGAGCTGATGTGCCGAATCAAATCCAGAAGCAGCCGTTCGATCAATCTTATGCGCGGCGATCAAGGTCGTCTGTGGCAGCGAGGGTATTACGACCGGGCATTACGTCGTGATGAAGACATCAAGGATGCGGCTCGGTACATCGTCATGAATCCTTTGCGGGCGGGATTGGTGAAACGGGCGGGTGATTATCCCTTGTGGGATGCCATTTGGATTTGAAAGGTCAAGGTCAAAAGATCGCACCCTGCGCCAGCTCCTACGGGAAACGCGCACATCCGCAAAGGTTGTACTCGGTCAATGTAGGAGCTGGCGCAGCCTGCGATCTTTTGACTTTCAGGCTGCCGATTGACTGGCAATCGTCGCCGAAGCCGCCAGCATCGCCCGCAACAGCACCGCACACCCCGCCGCCAGGTCATCCGGCGCGGCGTTTTCGATTTCGTTGTGGCTGATGCCGCCTTCGCACGGCACGAAGATCATTCCGGCCGGGCCGAGTTCGGCGAGGAAGATCGCGTCGTGCCCTGCTCCGCTGACGATGTCCATGTGCGACAGGCCCAGGCTTTGGGCGGCGTCGCGTACCGCTTCGACACAGCCTTTGTCGAAGTACAGCGGCGGGAAGTCGGCCGTTGGCGTGAGTTCGAAGGTCAGGCCGTGTTCGTCGCAGGTGGTTTCGATGACTTCGCGCACTTCGGCGATCATCGAGTCCAGGCGCGCCGGTTCCAGATGGCGGAAGTCCAGGGTCATGCGCACTTCGCCGGGGATGACATTGCGCGAGCCGGGATAGGCCTGCAGGCAACCGACGGTGCCGCAGGCGTGGGGTTGATGGCTGAGGGCGGCGCGGTTGAGCGCTCCGACGATCACCGCGGCGCCGACCAGGGCGTCCTTGCGCAGGTGCATCGGGGTCGGGCCGGCATGGGCTTCGACGCCGCGCAGTTTCAGGTCAAACCATTTCTGCCCGAGGGCGCCCATGACTACGCCTATGGTCTTGCGTTCGTCTTCAAGGATCGGGCCTTGCTCGATGTGGGCTTCAAAGTAGGCACCGACTTTGTGGCCACTGACTTTGCGCGGGCCGGCGTAGCCAATGGCATTCAGTGCTTCGCCCACCGTCACGCCATCGGCATCGACCTTGGCCAGGGTTTCCTCGAGGGTGAATTTTTCCGCGAACACGCCGGAACCCATCATGCACGGGGCGAAGCGCGAGCCTTCTTCGTTGGTCCAGACCACCACCTCCAGCGGCGCTTCGGTTTCGATGTTCAGGTCATTGAGAGTGCGCAGCACTTCGACGCCCGCCAGCACACCGAAGCAGCCATCGAACTTGCCGCCGGTGGGCTGGGTGTCGATGTGGCTGCCGGTCATCACCGGCGGCAGGTCGGGGTTGCGCCCGGGACGGCGAGCGAAGATGTTGCCGACGGCGTCGATGCTGACGGTGCAGCCGGCATCGATACACCATTTGACGAAAATGTCCCGGGCCTGGCGGTCGAGATCGGTCAGGGCCAGGCGACACACGCCGCCCTTGACCGTGGCGCCGAGCCTGGCCAGCTCCATGAGCGATTGCCACAGGCGGTCGCGGTTGATGTGCTGATGGTTGGACTGCAGAACGTCGACGACAGCGTTCATGATGATCTCCTCAGGCTGTTCTTATGGATTTTTCAGGTGTTTCGTCGGTGGATTCAAAGCCCTCATCGCGAGCAAGCTCGCTCCCACATTGGATCTCCAGCGTTTACAAATCCCCTGTGGGAGCGAGCTTGCTCGCGATGGGGCCAGTCGTCACACCGGAGATTTCGCTACCGACGGATCGACTCGCATCACACTCAACCCATAATAAATAATCCCACCCAGCGCCGAGCCGGTAAACCAGCCATAGCTGTAGAACCAGCTGAACGCATCGCTGCCCAGGGACAGCAGCGTCAACACCACCGGCACGCCAAAGGCCAGGAAACCGCACCAGTTCCACGCCGGATACACGTCATCGCGGTACAGGCCGGCAAGGTCGAGTTGCTGTTTCTTGATCAGGAAATAGTCCACCACCATGATCCCGGCAATCGGCCCCAGCAGGCTGGAATAGCCAAGCAACCAGTTGGAATAGACGGTTTCGAGGCTGACGTCCGAGACAATCAGGCCCAGTTTTTTCAGCAGCTCATGGGCCATCAATGCCAACCCGACAAACCCGGTGAGCAACACCGCTTTGGTGCGGTTGATGGCCTTGGGCGCGATGTTCTGGAAGTCATTGGTCGGCGACACGATGTTGGCCGCTGTATTGGTCGACAGCGTGGCGATGATGATCAGCGCCATCGCCAGTGCGACCCACACCGGGCTCTGGATATGGCCGATCAGGGTCACCGGATCGGACACCGTCACCCCCACCAGCTTCACCGAGGCCGCGGTCATCACCACGCCGAGGGAGGCAAACAGGAACATGGTCAGCGGCAAACCGATGATCTGCCCGACGATCTGGTCCTTCTGGCTTTTTGCGTAGCGACTGAAGTCCGGAATGTTCAGTGACAGCGTGGCCCAGAAGCCGACCATCGCCGTCAGCCCGGCGGCGAAGTAGCTGGCCACGCCGGCACCTTCGGGGCGCTTGGCCGGAATCGCCAGCAATTCGCTCATCGACACGTTGGGCATGGCCCAGACCAGCAGGCCTGCGCCCACCAGCACCAGCAGCGGCGCCGACAGGGTTTCCAGCCATTTGATCGACTCGGCGCCGCGAATCACCACCCACAGGTTCAGCGCCCAGAACACCATGAAGCCGATGACCTCGCCGGTGCCGCCCAGGGATTTCCAGCCCTCGAACACCGAGCCGAGGAACAGGTGAATCGCCAGCCCGCCGAACATGGTCTGGATGCCGAACCAGCCACACGCCACCAGGGCCCGGATCAGGCACGGAATGTTGGAACCGAGCACGCCGAAGGACGAGCGCAGCAACACCGGAAAGGGAATGCCGTACTTGGTGCCGGGAAAGGCGTTAAGCGTCAGGGGAATCAATACGATGATATTGGCGAACAGAATCGCCAGCAGCGCTTCGCCGACGGTCAGGCCAAAATACGCGGTCAGCACACCGCCGAGGGTGTAGGTCGGCACGCAGATCGCCATGCCCACCCACAGCGCGGTGATGTGCCATTTGTTCCAGGTGCGTTCGCGCACCTTGGTGGGTGCAATGTCGTGGTTGTAACGGGGACTGTCGAGGACATCGCTGCCGGCTTCGAGCTCGAACAAGCCGTCGCGCTCGGTCACTTGCGATCTGATCTGTTGCATGGCCGCTCCACTGTTCTTTTGATTATTGTTGCTCATCAGGGGCTGGCGGCATCAATAAACGTGCCGTGTACCCCGATTACGCATCGGGCAGTTCCATAAACACATTGCAACCAACTGATGTTTATCAGTTTTATTCGCTGACTCGACTATTTGTCAGGCCACTCAGGCCAAATGCCAGGCAAGTTGTCCGGACAGTCAGGACTCAAACTGGTGCGTTGATCTTTTTTTCAATGGCTGCGCATCAACCATAGACCATACTCAAACAGCTGATTTCACATAGGAAATCTTGACTATTTTTCGATCCTGTCAAGTGCGTCAAAATGGTGAGTGGTCTCACCATTTTGGTGATTCTTGTATTTAATCGTTAAATATCAATTAGTTAATAACAGCATAAGCTTATAAAAAATATTCTTGCCGATTCTGATAAGTGCAGCTAGCGTTTAATCCTGACAGCGTTGACAGGTTTAGTTCTGTGCGGGCTGTTTTGAATAAAACATCTAGAACCGGCATAAGTCGGTCATTGCCTGCGAGGAACTCGGAATGTCTCTGTTGATCCGTGGCGCCACCRTTATTACCCATGATGAAAGTTATCGCGCCGATGTGTATTGCGCAGACGGCGTGATCAAGGCCATCGGCGAAAATCTCGATATACCTGCAGGCGCCGAAGTGCTCGACGGCAGCGGCCAGTACCTGATGCCCGGCGGCATCGACCCGCACACCCACATGCAACTGCCTTTCATGGGCACTGTGGCCAGCGAGGACTTTTACAGTGGCACGGCGGCGGGACTGGCTGGCGGCACCACATCGATCATCGACTTCGTGATTCCCAATCCGCAGCAATCCTTGCTCGAAGCCTTCCATCAGTGGCGCGGCTGGGCCGAGAAGTCGGCGTCGGACTACGGCTTTCACGTCGCCATTACCTGGTGGAGCGAGCAGGTCCGCGAGGAAATGGCCGAGTTGGTCAGCCAGCACGGCGTCAACAGCTTCAAGCATTTCATGGCCTACAAGAACGCGATCATGGCCGCCGATGACACCCTGGTGGCGAGTTTCGAACGCTGCCTGGAACTGGGCGCGGTGCCGACCGTTCACGCGGAAAACGGTGAACTGGTGTATCACCTGCAACGCAAACTGATGGCCCAGGGCATCACCGGGCCGGAAGCGCATCCCCTGTCGCGCCCTTCCCAGGTTGAAGGCGAAGCCGCGAGCCGGGCGATCCGCATCGCCGAAACCCTGGGCACGCCGCTGTACCTGGTCCACGTCTCGACCAAGGAAGCGCTGGACGAAATCACCTACGCTCGGGGCAAAGGGCAACCGGTCTACGGCGAAGTACTAGCCGGGCACCTGCTGCTGGACGACAGTGTCTACCGCGATCCGGACTGGCAAACCGCCGCCGGTTACGTGATGAGCCCGCCGTTCCGCCCTCGCGGCCATCAAGAGGCGCTCTGGCATGGCCTGCAATCGGGCAACCTGCACACCACCGCCACCGACCACTGCTGCTTCTGCGCCGAGCAAAAAGCCGCCGGCCGCGACGACTTCAGCAAGATCCCCAACGGCACCGCCGGCATCGAAGACCGCATGGCGGTGTTGTGGGATGAAGGCGTGAACAGCGGACGCTTTTCGATGCAGCAATTCGTCGCGCTGACGTCCACCAACACGGCGAAGATCTTCAACCTCTACCCACGCAAAGGCGCGATCCGCGTCGGTGCCGATGCCGACCTGGTGCTGTGGGACCCGCAAGGCACCCGGACCATTTCCGCCACGACCCACCATCAGCAGGTGGACTTCAACATCTTCGAAGGCAAGACCGTGCGCGGCGTGCCCAGCCACACCATCAGCCAGGGCCGCGTGGTCTGGGCCGACGGCGACCTGCGGGCCGAACGCGGGGCCGGGCGCTACATCGAACGGCCGGCGTACCCGGCGGTGTTTGATTTGCTGAGCAAGCGGGCTGAGTTGAATCAGCCGGTTGCTGTGAAACGCTGAGAGCGGCCTGCGGCCTATCGCGAGCAAGCTCGCTCCCACAGGTTTTGTGAACACCCGAGATCCCTGTGGGAGCGAGCTTGCTCGCGATGACGTCAGCCCAGACAACAAAAAAACAATGCCCATTCAGAGGCAGCACCTCAAATAACCGTGAGGCCAATACCGTGATCAAGACCCTGGACCACCTCCCGCATCCCGTTGAGAATGCGGCCGCCCTCGCCGGCCATTTCACCGATCTGGCGCCGCCGCTCAACGAGCGTCAGGCGCACCTGGAAGCCTCGCGCTGCCTGTATTG
Organism: Pseudomonas sp. P4_C4; assembly: GCF_056402055.1. Lineage (NCBI taxonomy): Bacteria > Pseudomonadati > Pseudomonadota > Gammaproteobacteria > Pseudomonadales > Pseudomonadaceae > Pseudomonas > Pseudomonas sp. P4_C4. The sequence goes on from NZ_JBFUID010000039.1 coordinate 12,430, forward strand.
CTACGACGCGCCCTGCGTGAATGCCTGCCCGAGCGAAATCGACATTCCCTCGTTCATTCGCAACATTGCGCAGGACAACGTGCAAGGTGCCGCGCAGAAAATCCTCTCGGCCAACATCCTCGGCGGCAGTTGCGCCCGGGTGTGCCCAACGGAAATTCTTTGCCAGCAAGCCTGTGTGCGCAACAACGCTCACGAATGTGCACCGGTCATGATCGGCCTGTTGCAACGCTACGCCGTGGACAACGCCCACTTCAGCACGCACCCCTTCCAGCGCGCTGCCGCCACCGGCAAACGCATCGCCGTGGTCGGTGCCGGTCCGGCCGGTTTGTCCTGCGCCCACCGCAGTGCCATGCACGGGCATGACGTGGTGATCTTCGAGGCGCGGGAAAAAGCTGGCGGCCTCAACGAATACGGGATCGCCAAATACAAGCTGGTGGATGACTACGCACAAAAGGAGCTTGAGTTCCTGTTGCAGATTGGCGGGATCGAAATCCGCCACGGGCACAAGCTCGGAGAGAACCTGACCCTCAGCGAACTGCACCAACAGTTCGATGCGGTGTTCCTCGGCCTCGGGCTCAACGCCAGCAAACAGCTGGGCCTGGCCCACGAAGATGCGCCCGGCCTGCTCGCCGCCACCGACTACATCCGCGAACTGCGCCAGGCCGATGACCTGAGCCAACTGCCCCTGGCCGACCACTGCATTGTCCTCGGCGCAGGCAACACCGCCATCGACATGGCGGTGCAAATGGCCCGCCTCGGCGCCCACGATGTGAATCTGGTGTACCGCCGTGGCGTCGAGGACATGGGTGCCACCCATCACGAACAGGACATTGCCAAGGCCAATCAGGTGCGGCTGATGACCTGGGCTCAACCGGAAGAAGTGCTGCTCGATGACCAGGGCCGCGTGCGCGGCATGCGTTTCGCCCGAACCCATCTGGTGGAAGGTCGCCTGCAAACCACTGGTGAAACCTTCGAACTGGCCGCCGATGCGATCTTCAAGGCCATCGGCCAGGCCTTCGACGGCAGCGCCCTCAGCGATCCGCTGGCCCGTGAGCTCAAACGCCAGGGCGAGCGCATCGAAGTCGATGAAAACCTGCGCACCAGCATCCCCGGCGTGTATGCCGGCGGCGACTGCACCAGCCTCGACCAAGACCTTACCGTGCAAGCCGTGCAGCATGGCAAGCGCGCCGCCGAGGCAATCAATGCTCAACTGATGCTCAATGTGGAGGCTGCGTAAATGGCCGATCTGTCGATTGTCTTCGCCGGCATCAAAGCACCCAATCCCTTCTGGCTGGCCTCCGCGCCCCCCACCGACAAAGCCTACAATGTGGTCCGCGCCTTCGAGGCCGGCTGGGGCGGCGTGGTCTGGAAAACCCTGGGGGAAGACCCGGCGGCGGTGAACGTGTCGTCGCGCTACTCGGCGCACTTCGGGGCTAACCGGGAAGTACTCGGTTTTAACAACATCGAGCTGATCACCGACCGCTCTCTGGAGATCAACCTGCGGGAAATCACCCAGGTCAAAAAGGATTGGCCGGACCGCGCGCTGATTGTGTCGTTGATGGTGCCCTGCGTCGAAGAGTCCTGGAAAAACATCCTGCCGCTGGTGGAGGCCACCGGTGCCGACGGCATCGAACTGAACTTCGGCTGCCCCCACGGCATGCCGGAACGCGGCATGGGCGCTGCAGTCGGCCAGGTGCCGGAATACGTGGAACAGGTCACCCGCTGGTGCAAGACGTATTGCTCGCTGCCGGTGATCGTCAAGCTCACGCCGAACATCACCGACATCCGCGTCGCCGCCCGCGCCGCCCATCGAGGCGGTGCCGATGCGGTGTCGTTGATCAATACCATCAACTCGATCACCAGCGTCAACCTCGAACGCATGGTCGCCAACCCCATGGTCGGCAGCCAAAGCACCCATGGCGGTTATTGTGGTTCGGCCGTCAAGCCGATTGCCTTGAACATGGTCGCCGAAATCGCCCGCGACCCGCAGACCCAGGGCCTGCCAATCAGCGGCATCGGCGGCATCGGCAACTGGCGCGACGCCGCGGAATTCATCGCCCTGGGCAGCGGCTCGGTGCAGGTGTGCACCGCGGCGATGTTGCACGGTTTCCGGATTGTCGAGGACATGAAGGACGGATTGTCGCGCTGGATGGACAGTCAGGGCTACGCCAGCATCTCGGAATTTTCCGGCCGCGCGGTGGGCAACACCACGGACTGGAAGTACCTGGACATCAACTATCAGGTGATCGCGAAAATCGATCAGGAGGCGTGTATTGGCTGTGGTCGTTGCCATATCGCTTGTGAGGACACATCGCACCAGGCCGTGGCCAGCCTCAAGCAAGCGGACGGCACTCACAAGTATCAAGTGATCGATGAGGAGTGTGTGGGCTGCAACCTGTGCCAGATCACCTGCCCGGTGCAGGACTGCATCGAGATGGTGCCGGTGGAGACCGGCAAGCCGTTCCTGGACTGGAATCATGATCCGAGGAATCCGTATCATGTCAGCCCTTGAGGTTTTCAGCGTTTGAGATTACGCCATCGCGAGCAAGCTCGCTCCCACAGTAGATTTGTGTCGTACGTCAATCCTGAGTACACCAATGATCCCTGTGGGAGCGAGCTTGCTCGCGATGAGGCCGGCCGCTACACCACAAATCTCAAGGCTCCAACCCAATCCCCCGCAAAATCACACTGGTCACCGTCTGCACTGCTTTTTCGAACTGCATGTCCGACAGCGGCTGATGATCGTTGAGAATATTCACCTGGTGATCGAAGTCGGCATAGTGCTGGGTCGAGGCCCAGATCATGTACAGCAGGCTCGAGGGTTCCACCGGCAGGATGCGTTTGTCGTCCACCCACTGGCGGATTTTCGCTTCCTTCATCTTGGCCCAGTCGTACAGGCTCGCATCCAGCGCTGCGCCGAGGGTCGGCGCGCCGTGGATGATTTCATTGGCCCAGACTTTCGAACCATATGGCCGGCTGCGGGAATGGTTCATCTTGGCGCGGATGTAGCTGCTGAGTACCACGCGTGGGTCATCGAACATCTCGAAGCACAGCGCGTCCTGCTTCCAGACTTCCAGCAAGTCGAACAGCACGGCGCTGTACAGTTCGGTCTTGGTGCTGAAGTAGTAGTGCAGGTTGGAACGCGGCAGTTGCACCTCGGCGGCGATGTCGGCCATGGCGGTGCTGCCGAAGCCCTTTTCAGCGAAGACCTTTTCCGCCCCCAGCAGGATTTTTTCGACGTTACTGCGACGAATCTCGATCTTGTGATTGCCCATGCGGATCCCCGACAACAACGTTGGGCAAGACTAGCATCCGCTCTGGACCGCGGCGACAGGGGAAAACGAAACTTCGTACAACCGCTGTCGTAAAGCTAAACTCTGCGCACTTGGAAACTGCCTGAGGTCCCCACGATGCTGCTCAAGAAAACCCTGACCGTCACTGCCCTGCTCGGCTCGCTGCTCGCTGCTTCTTCGGTGTTTGCCCACGCCCACCTGAAAAGCCAGACACCGGCCGCCGACAGCACCGTGGCCGCGCCAGCGCAATTGCGCCTGGAGTTCTCCGAGGGTATCGAGGCCAGTTTCACCAAAGTCACGCTGACCCGAGATGGCGCACCGGTAGCGATCAAAGCGCTGACCACCGAAGGCAGCGATAAAAAGACCCTGATCGTCACCCCGGCTGCGCCGTTGGCCGCCGGGGCCTACAAAGTCGAATGGCACGCAGTGTCGGTCGACACCCACAAAAGCGAAGGTGCCTACGCCTTCAAGGTTGGCCAGTAATTCATGGCGAGCGCGCTGGTGCTGTGCCGCTTCCTGCATTTCATCGTGGTGTTGATGCTGTTCGGGGGCTGGGTGTTCAGGCCCTTGCTTGCAAATGGCGAAACGGCACTGGATCAGCGACTGGCACGGACCTGCCGGTGGCTGGCCGTGGTGGCGCTGGCCAGCGGGGTCTGCTGGTTGCTGCTGATTACCGCGAGCATGGCCGGGGCGTGGGACGCGGCCTTCGATCCGTCGACCCTGGGCCTGGTGCTGGGCAACACCTTTTTCGGCCAGGTCTGGCGCTGGCATTTGCTGATCAACCTGCTGCTACTGGCGTCGCTGCTGACCCCACTACGCGCCAGCCTTGCGCTGCGCCTGATCCTCAGCGGTCTGCTGGTGGCCACGCTGGCCCCGGTCGGTCACGGCGCCATGCTCGATGGCACCGCCGGGCATTTGCTGATCCTCAATCAACTCATTCACTTGTTCTGCGTGGGTGCCTGGCTCGGCGGCTTGATGCTGCTGGTGATGATCTTGCGTCAACCCGATGGGCATTCGATCCGCGTGATGTTGCAGCGCTTCAGCGGCGTCGGTTACGGCCTGGTCGCCGGGTTGCTGATCACCGGGCTGATCAATGTGCGGGTACTCACCGGGGCATTCTGGCCGACTCCGCTGTTCAGCGGTTTCGCCTTGATCCTGTCGATCAAGGCATTGTTGGTGGCCTCGATGCTGGGCCTGGCGTTGTTCAATCGCTTGCGGATCAATGATTGCGAACAGCGTCTGCAAACACTGCGCGCCAGCGTGATGCTGGAGTGGATGCTGGGGCTCGGCGCAGTGGCGGCGGTCTCGCTTCTGGGTACCCTGCCGCCAATGATCTCTAACTGATGTATCCATCCCCTGTGGGAGCGAGCTTGCTCGCGATAGCGGCCTGACATCCAACAGAAATGTTGACTGACAGTCCGTCATCGCGAGCAAGCTCGCTCCCACAGTTTTATCCCACAGGTTTCCCGGATATCCCGAAGTCCGCACCAAGTCATCGTATAACTTCCAATTGACAACCCACAAAAATCCCGCAAATATCGCCCCCCATGTTGTACGACGACGTATGACAATAATAAAAACAACAAGAAACAAGGGAGCGTCACAGTGAGCAAGCTCGTCCGTAATTCGTCCGCCCGTTCTTCGCGTCCAGACTTTACCCGTCGTCATACCCTGAGCCTGATCGGCTGCAGCGGCCTGGCCCTCGTCCTGCCCATCACCTGCCAGGCCGAAGGTTTCACTGACGACGCCAAGGCCACGCTGAACCTGCGTAACGCCTACTTCAACCGCAATTACACCAACCCGGCCTACCCCCAGGGCAAGGCGGAAGAGTGGACGCAGAACTTCATTCTCGACGCCCGGTCCGGGTTCACCCAGGGCACCGTGGGTTTCGGTGTCGATGTACTGGGCCTGTACTCGCAGAAGCTCGATGGCGGCAAAGGCACCGGTGGCACACAGTTGTTGCCGATCCACGACGACGGCCGCCCCGCCGACAATTTCGGCCGGCTCGGCGTGGCGCTCAAAGGCAAGGTCTCGAAAACCGAATTGAAGGTCGGCGAATGGATGCCAGTGCTGCCGATCCTGCGCTCCGACGATGGCCGCTCGCTGCCGCAGACCTTCCAGGGCGCTCAGGTGACCTCCAGCGAAATAAGCGGCCTGACGCTGTACGGCGGTCAATTCCAGAAAAACAGCCCGCGTAACGACGCGAGCATGGAAGACATGTTCATGAACGGCAAAGCGGCGTTTACCTCGGACCGTTTCAATTTCGGCGGCGGTGAATATGCGTTCAATGAAAAGCGCACGCAGGTCGGCGTCTGGTACTCGGAACTCAGTGACATTTACCAGCAGCAATACTTCAACCTGACACACAGCCAGCCCGTTGGCGACTGGACCCTGGGCGCCAACCTGGGCTACTTCATCGGCAAGGAAGACGGCAGTGCCAAGGCCGGTGACCTCGACAACAAGACTGCGTTCGCCCTGCTCTCGGCCAAATATGGCGGCAATACCTTCTACGTCGGCCTGCAAAAACTCACCGGTGACAACGTCTGGATGCGGGTCAACGGCACCAGCGGCGGCACCCTGGCCAACGACAGCTACAACTCCAGCTACGACAACGCCCGGGAGAAATCCTGGCAAGTGCGCCACGACTACAACTTCGTCGCCCTGGGCGTTCCGGGCCTGACCCTGATGAATCGCTACATCAGTGGCGACAATGTGCACACCGGCGCCATCACCGACGGCAAGGAATGGGGCCGCGAATCCGAACTGGCCTACACGGTGCAGAGCGGCCCGCTGAAAAACCTCAACGTGAAATGGCGTAATGCGAGCATTCGCAAGAGCTTCAGCACCAACGAGTTCGATGAGAACCGGGTGTTCATCAGCTATCCGATCAGCCTGCTGTAAACACAAAACCACTGTGGGAGCGAGCTTGCTCCGGGCGGCGTTCCGACGATGAGGCCGTAACATTCAACATCTGCATTGACTGTTATACCGCCATCGCGAGCAAGCTCGCTCCCACAGGTTCCACGCCAGTCTGGAGATCAATGCCAGCAGGTATGAACCGACCCTCCGTCAATTTCCAACAATGTCGCGTTGACAAGTGCCGGAAACCCTAAGGATACTCCAGCACAGTCATACGACAACCTACAACAAACCAATAACAACAACCGCGTGTCCAGGATTCCCATGACGACCACAGCAACCGCCCGCCCCCCTTTCAATCGCCTGCTGCTGACCGGCGCCGCCGGTGGCCTCGGGAAAATCCTGCGCGAAAGCCTGCGCCCCTACGCCAATGTGATTCGCCTGTCGGATATCGCCGATATCGCGCCGGCTATCGATGACCGCGAAGAAGTGATGCCCTGTGACCTCGCCGACAAGCAGGCGGTGCATCAACTGGTCGAAGGCGTGGACGCGATCCTGCACTTCGGCGGCGTGTCGACCGAGCGCTCGTTCGAAGAGATCCTCGGCGCCAACATCTGCGGCGTGTTCCACATCTACGAAGCGGCGCGCCGCCACGGCGTGAAGCGGGTGATCTTCGCCAGCTCCAACCATGTGATCGGCTTCTACAAGCAGGACGAAGTGATCGACGCCCACTCCCCTCGCCGCCCGGACAGCTACTACGGCCTGTCCAAGTCCTACGGCGAAGACATGGCCACCTTCTACTTCGACCGCTATGGCATCGAGACCGTCAGCGTGCGCATCGGCTCCTCGTTCCCGGAACCGCATAACCGCCGGATGATGAGCACCTGGCTGAGCTTCGGCGACCTGACCCGACTGCTCGAACGCGCCTTGTACACGCCGAATGTCGGCCACACCGTGGTCTACGGCATGTCCGACAACAAGGACATCTGGTGGGACAACCGTTATGCCACGGCCCTGGGTTTTGCCCCGCAGGACAGTTCCGAAGTGTTCCGCGAAAAAATCGAAGCCCAGCCAATGCCAGCCGCCGACGACCCGGCGCGGCTCTATCAGGGTGGCGCCTTCTGCGCAGCCGGTCCGTTCGGCGACTGAGCCCGCGCCGCTCACTTGATCCCCACGACAAAAACCAAGGGAATGAGTTGCCATGCAAGCCGAATTGATTGTCGACGCCCGCAACGCCGTCGGTGAAAGCCCGGTCTGGGTGCCTGAGGAAAACGCGCTGTACTGGGTCGATATTCCCGCTGGCGGTTTACAGCGCTGGAGTGCCGAAACCGGGCAGGTGGATGCCTGGAAAACCCCGGAGATGCTCGCTTGCATCGCCCGTCATCGTGACGGAGGCTGGGTCGCCGGCATGGAAAGCGGGTTCTTCCACCTGCATCCGCGCAACGACGGCAGCCTCGACAGTGAACGGCTGGCCCGCGTCGACCATGCCCGCACCGACATGCGTTTGAACGACGGCCGTTGCGATCGTCAGGGACGCTTCTGGGCCGGCAGCATGGTGCTGAACATGGGCGCCAACGCCGCCGAGGGTAGGTTGTATCGCTACGGCGCCGGGCAGCGCGAGCCGCTCGACGCCCGACTGAGCGGTTTCATCGTGCCCAACGGCCTGGGCTTCAGCCCGGACGGACGCACGATGTACCTGTCCGATTCCCATCCCCAGGTCCAGCAGATCTGGGCCTTCGACTACGACATCGACACCGGTACGCCTTCGAATCGACGCGTGTTCGTCGACATGAATCAGTACTGCGGGCGTCCCGATGGCGCGGCGGTCGACGCCGATGGCTGCTACTGGATTTGCGCCAACGATGCCGGGTTGATCCACCGTTTTACCCCCGACGGCCGACTTGACCGCTCCCTCGCCATACCGGTCAAAAAACCCACCATGTGCGCCTTCGGTGGCCCTCGACTGGACACGCTGTTCGTGACCTCGATCCGCCCCGGCGACGACCATGACCCGCAATCACTGGCCGGTGGCGTGTTCGCCCTCGACCCCGGCGTAACAGGTTTACCCGAACCCCTTTTCAACGATTGAATGATGAGGGAGCTTCTGTGGCGAGGGATAAACCTCAAAAATCAAGTAGCAGGTCACTATGTCGCTGACACTGATCGAACTCGAAGACGAATTCACCCATCTCACCCTCGCCCCGGAACTCGGCGGCAGCATCGTCAACTGGACCGCGCGCAGCTCTGGCCAACCCTTGTTGCGCCGCGCCGATGCGCATGCCCTGAACACCGGCCTGCCCGGCAAGCTTGGCTGCTTTCCCTTGATCCCCTGGTCCAATCGCATTGCCGAAGGTGGTTTCGATTGCCCCGACGGCTGGCTGGCACTGACGCCCAACAGCCTCACCGATCCCCTGCCGATTCACGGCAGCGCCTGGCAGCAGCCGTGGCAGGTGATTTCCCGATCTGAAAATGAAGTAATCCTGCAACTGGACAGCACAACACCCTTCGCCTGGCGCTCCCGGCAACGCTTCCATTTGCACGCGGGCAAGCTGAGCATCGAAATGCACGTCACGCACCAGGCTGAAAACGCGGCGTGGCATGGTTTGGGGCTGCACCCGTACCTGCCGCGGACAGCGAACACCCGACTACAGGCACCGGCCCGGCACGTGTGGTTGTGCGACGGGGCAAAGCTGCCGACAGAACTCAGCGCATTGCCGCTCGAGTGGGATTTTCAGCAACTCAAGTCATTGCCCGAAGCGCTGGTGGACAACGGTTTCTGTGAATGGGACGGCCACTGCCTGATCCATCAACCCGACCTCGGCTATGAACTCGACTGCCAGGCCACAGGCAGCGATTACTATTTGCTCTACTGCCCGGTGGGTCAGGGGTTTTTCTGTATCGAACCGGTGAGCCACCCGGTCAACGCGCACCACCTGCCCGGTCGGCCAGGCTTGCGTTTGCTGGAACAGGGCCAATCCACCGAACTGTGCTTTACCCTGCAGTATCGGCCGCTTCAGGCTGGCGCCGCCAACAGTTGACTCAACACCGCGCGCAACTTGCCGGGCTTCACCGGTTTGTTCAGCAAGGGTGCGTTGAGCCGCTGCAACGCACGCCGACAATGGTCGGTGCGGTCGGCGGTAATGATCACCGCGGGAATGTCCTGGTGGAAATGCTCGCGCAAATGTCGCACCACATCACAGCCGACCACCCCGTGATCGAGATGATAGTCCGCGAGAATCAGTTCCGGCGCCTGCCCGCGTAGCGCCGCCAGCGCAGCCGCTTCATCGGTGGCGGTCAGCACGTCGCAGCCCCACTGCCCAAGCAACGCGCTCATGCTTTCGAGAATGCTCACTTCGTTGTCGAGCACCAGTAAACGGCGGCCCGGCAGCGGGTTGCCGGTGCCCGGTTGTGGCACCGCCTGGCTCACGGGCAATGGAACCTCGTCGGATATCGGCACCTCGATGCTGAACATCGAACCCCGCCCCGGCAACGAGTACACGCCGATCTTATAGCCAAGGATCTTGGCGATGCGCTCGACAATCGCCAGCCCCAGGCCCACGCCCTTGCGGTCGGCGGCGCGGCCGACGTCCAGCTGGTTGAACTCGAGGAAGATCGAATCGAGCCGGTCCGCGGCGATGCCACGCCCGGTGTCCCAGACCTCCAGGCGCAACATCTCGCCGCGACGCCTTGCCGCCAGCAGGATGCTGCCTTCGTCGGTGTAGCGGCAGGCGTTGCTGAGGAAATTGCGCAGGATCCGCGTCATCAGCCGCAAGTCGGTGCTGATGGCGTAATCGGCCATGCGCACCCGAAGGTTCAAGCCGGCCGCCTGCGCGACGGACTGAAACTCCGAGACCAGCGGCCCGAGCAGTTCGTCGAGGCGGTACGGGGCGATGTCCGGCTTGACCGCGGCCTGATCGAGCCGGGAAATGTCGAGCAAATCCGTCAGCAGGTCTTCGGCCCCTTCCAGGGCCTGGTGAGTACGTTCCACCAGCAGTTGTTCGGCTTCCGGCAATTGGCGTTCGCGCAGGGTCGAAATCAGCAACCGCGCGGCATTCAGCGGTTGCAGCAGGTCGTGGCTGGCGGCGGCGAGGTATTTGTCCTTGCTGTGATTGGCCGCCTCGGCGGCATCGCGGGCGTCGCGCAAGGCCCGGGCGATCTGTTTACGCTGGGTGATCTGCTGCTGAAGGTTACGGTTGGCTTCGAGCAATTCATTGGTGCGCGCGACGACGCGCAACTCCAGTTCGTCATTGAGTTGCTGCAGGCGTTGCTGGGCCAGTTTGCGCTCGGTGATATCGGAAACGAACCCTTCCACCAGCCCTTCCTGGCCGGGCTTGAGCAACAGGTTCATCAATACATCCAGATGACTGCCGTCCTTGCGCCGCAAGCGGGTTTCATAGCCGTGCAGGCTGCGCTGGTGCCTGAGGATTTCGCCGATGTTTTCCAGCTCCTGCGCGCCGTCGACAAACAGGGTGCTGGCCAGGTCGGTCAGGGAGAACAGCACCTCCTGCGGGTCCTGGTAGCCGAGCATGCGTGCCAGCGCCGGGTTGGCGGCGCGCATGCCATCGTGCAGGCTGACCTGGAAGATCCCGTGCACCGCGTTTTCGAACAGCCACTTGTAGCGGTTACGCTCGGCTTCCAGATCATCCAGGCGCGCGGCCAGTTCCGGGTAATGACTCTTGCGCGCCGAATGGCTGCCCAGCCCCAGCAGCCCGGCCAGGGCTCGTTGTTGCTCGTCAGAGGGCTTCGCCATAGACGACCTCGACATCACGCTGGCTGGATTCGCGCGGGTTGGTCAGGATGCATGGATCGTGCATCGCATGCTGCGACAGGAACGGAATGTCCGAGGTCCGCACGCCATGCAAACCGAGGGTTTCGTGAAAGCCGATGGCGTGCTTGAGGGCGATCAGGTGTTCGACCAGGCGCCCACAGATCTGCCGGTGATTCAGGCCTCGGCAGTCGATGCCGAAGGTCTCGGCGATCACCTTGAAGCGCTCCGGCGCCGAGTTGTAATTGAAGGCCACCACGTGCTCGACGAGCACCGCGTTGCACAGGCCGTGGGGCAGGTCGAGAAAGCCGCCGAGGCTGTGGGACATGGCATGCACCGCGCCCAGGATGGCGTTGGAAAACGCCAGCCCGGCCTGCATGCTGCCCAGCATGATTTTTTCGCGCAGGGCGATGTCGGTCGGGTTGGCGATCATTTGCACCAGGTTGCCATTGATCAGGCGCATCGCCTCCAGCGCATGGGGATCGGTCAGCGGCCCGTGGCCGGTGGACACGAAGGCTTCGATGGCATGCACCAAGGCGTCGATGCCGGTACAGGCCGACAGGAACGGGTCCATGCTCAGGGTGGTTTCCGGGTCGATCAGCGAAACGTCCGGCACCACGGCCTTGCTGACGATGGAGAACTTCATGCGCTCCTGCTGATTGGAAATGATCACGAATTGCGAGACGTCGGCCGAGGTGCCGGCAGTGGTCGGAATCAGGATCAGCGGCGGGCTGGGCACGCGGATGGTGTCCACGCCCTCGAATTCGAGAATGCTGCGGCCATGGGCGACGACGATGCCGATGCCTTTGCCGCAGTCCATCGGGCTGCCGCCACCGACGGCGACGATCACGTCGCAGTGGTTTTCCCGGTACATCTCGGCGCCGAACATCACCTCTTCGACCCGCGGGTTGGGCGAGACATCACTGTAAAGGCAGTATTCGATGCCCAGGGCCTGCAGGCTGGCTTCGACATCGGCGACCCAGCCGGCGGCGATCACGCCGGGGTCACTGACCACCAGGACCTTGCGCGCGCCAAAGGTCTTGGCGTAATTGCCGACACTGTGCCGGCTACCGGCACCGAAGATGATTTCAGGTGAAACGAATTTGCGCAGCTGGTTGAGACTCTGGCTCATTGGAAAGCCTGTTTTTATTGTTTTGGAAGGTAGAAACCACACTAAACCATCCAGCTGTGAATGCAATCAGACCAATGGGTAGCACGGCCGGGACGTACTCGGATTCGAATTCACCGCAGCCCCCCTGTGGGAGCGAGCTTGCTCCGGGCGGCGTTCCGACGATAGCTGCATCACAGTCGACATCAATGTTGAATGTGCCGCCCTCATCGCGAGCAAGCTCGCTCCCACAGGGTTCATTCGGTTGCTTTAGCCGCGATAGATCAGCTGCGAAGCCTTCGCGTTACGCAGCGTCAGATGCTCCATCCCCAACCCCGGCGCCTCCGCTTCTTCGCGAGCCTTGAGGATCACGCCGTGATGGGGCGACTTGCTGCACACCGGGTCGGCATTGCCAGCATCGCCGGTCAACATGAAGGCCTGGCAGCGGCATCCTCCCAGGTCCTTGTGCTTTTCGTCGCAGGAGCGACACGGCTCCTTCATCCAGTCATCGCCGCGAAAACGATTGAAGCCGAACGAGTCGTTCCAGATGTGCGAGAGGCTGTGCTCGCGCACGTTGGGAAACGCTACCGGCAACTGCCGGGCGCTGTGGCAAGGCAAGGCCGTGCCGTCGGGGGTGATGTCGAGAAACAGGTTGGCCCAGCCGTTCATGCAGGTCTTGGGACGTTCCTCATAGTAGTCCGGGGTGACGAAGATCAGCTTGCACGGGTGGCCCTGGGCTTCAAGGCGTTCACGGTACTCATTAGTAATGCGTTCGGCACGCTGCAATTGCTCGCGTGTAGGCAACAGCCCGACGCGATTCAGTTCGGCCCAGCCGTAGAACTGGCACGTGGCCAATTCAACGAAATCCGCCTCCAGCTCCAGGCACAGCTCGATGATCTGCGCGATCCGGTCGATGTTGTGCCGATGGGTGACGAAGTTCAGCACCATCGGATAGCCCTGGGCTTTCACCGCACGGGCCATGGCCAGTTTCTGGGCAAAGGCCTTGCGCGAGCCGGCGAGCATGTTGTTCACCTCCTCGTCGGCGGCCTGGAAGCTGATCTGGATATGGTCCAGCCCGGCCACCTTGAAGTCGCGCACCTTCTGCTCGGTCAGGCCGATGCCGGAGGTGATCAGGTTGGTGTAGTAGCCCATGTCCCGGGCGGCCTTGATCAGTTCGGCGAGGTCCTGGCGAACCAATGGCTCGCCACCGGAAAACCCCAGTTGCGCGGCGCCCATTTCCCGCGCTTCGCGGAATACGCGAATCCATTCTTGCGTGCTCAGTTCCTCTCCATGGTGGGCAAAATCCAACGGATTGGAGCAATAGGGGCATTGCAGCGGGCAGCGATAGGTCAGCTCGGCGAGCAGCCACAACGGTGGCCCGGGCAGCGTCTCACTCGATCCAGAATTGCGCATGGGCCACCTCCAGAAACGCCAGCACGTCTTCGTCGATCCCGGGTACGCCGGGGAAACTGGCGCTCAATCGATCAATGATCGCCGCCACGCTGCGCTGGCCATCCACCAGGCCGAGAATCTGACCGGCACTTGCGTTGAGCTTGATCATGCCTTCGGGGTACAGCAGCACATGGCAGTCCTGACGGGGCTCCCATTGCAGACGAAAACCGCGACGCAAGGCCGGTGACTGCTGGCGATCGATCAGGCTCACAGGGCGATCCCCCGGTGCCAGACGTTGTCGCCGGTGACCGTGTGATACGGCGGGCGCGCAAGTTCGTAGGCCATGCTCATGGCATCGAGCATGCTCCACAGCACGTCGAGCTTGAATTGCAGGATCTCCAACATGCGTTGTTGCCCCTGGGCCGTCACGTAGTGCCCCAGGGTGATGCGCAAGCCATGCTCGACATCGCGCCGCGCCTGGCTCAGGCGCGTGCGGAAATAGTCGTAGCCGGCGACGTCGATCCACGGGTAATGGGTCGGCCAGGCGTCGAGTCGCGATTGATGGATCTGCGGCGCAAAGAGTTCGGTCAGCGAACTGCTGGCCGCTTCCTGCCAGCAGGCGCGACGGGCGAAATTGACGTAGGCGTCCACGGCAAAACGAACCCCGGGCAGCACCAGTTCCTGGGAGAGGATCTGCTCGCGATCCAGCCCCACCGCTTCGCCCAGGCGCAGCCAGGCTTCGATGCCGCCCTCGCTGCCGGGGACGCCGTCGTGGTCGAGAATCCGTTGCAGCCATTCCCGGCGCACGTCGCGGTCCGGGCAATTGGCGAGAATCGCGGCGTCCTTCAGGGGGATATTGACCTGATAGTAGAAGCGATTGGCGACCCAGCCCTGGATCTGCTCGCGGCTGGCGCGGCCGGCGTACATGGCTTGGTGGAAGGGATGGTGGATGTGGTAGTAGGCGCCCTTTGCGCGCAGGGCGGTTTCGAATTCTGTGGGGGACATGGGGGTGTCAGTCATTTTATTCTCCGGGAATTTTTGCGGTACCCGCGCTGGCCCTATCGCGAGCAAGCTCGCTCCCACAGGTGTTCGGTGGGAACACAAATTTCATGTACAGCAGAAATCCATTGTGGGAGCGACGGTGCGGCGATCCGACTTGCTCGCGATAGGGCCTTTGGCTACAGCTCAATACTCATGCCGTCATAAGCCACTTCGATCCCCCGCCGCTCCAGCAAAGCCCGCTCGGCCGAGTCTTCATCGAGGATCGGATTGGTGTTGTTGATGTGGATCAGCACCTTGCGCTGGCGGTTGAAACCCTCCAGCACTTCAAGCATGCCGCCCGGGCCGCTTTGTGGGAGGTGCCCCATTTCGCTGCCCAGGCTCTGGCCGACTTCGCAGATACGCATCTCGTCGTCGCGCCACAGGGTGCCGTCCAGCAGCAGGCAATCGGCACGCTGCATCCAGCCCAGCACTTCATCGTCGATTCGGCCAAGGCCCGGGGCATAGAACAGCGAGGCGCCGTTGCGCAGGTCTTCGATGAACAGGCCTATGGTGTCGCCCGGTTGCGGGTTGCCGCGATTGGGCGAATACGGCGGTGCGTTGCTCACCAGGGGAATCGCGCGAAACTGCAAATGCTCGCAGGCCGGGATGTTGAACGACTGACGCTCAAGGCCGACCGGTTGCCAGTGCAATCCGCCGTTCCAGTGTCCGAGCATGTTGAACAGCGGGAAACCACTGCTCAGGTCTTGATGCACGCGCTCGGTGCACCACACCGCATGCGGACAGCCTTCGCGCAGGCTGAGCAAACCGGTGCAATGGTCGATCTGGCTGTCCAGCAGCACGATGCCGGCGATGGCGCTGTCACGCAGGCGCCGCGCCGGTTGCATGGGCGCAAAACTCTCGAGTTGCGCGCGAATGTCCGGTGAAGCATTGCACAGCACCCACTCCACGCCGTCGTCGCTCAGGGCAATCGACGACTGCGTACGGCGCTGGGCCCGCAGGCTGCCATTGCGCACACCGGCGCACTGGCGGCAGTTGCAGTTCCATTGCGGGAAACCACCGCCAGCGGCGGAACCGAGAACGCGGATGTGCATGGCAGATGCTCCAGAAGGCAGGCCCGGCCAACGCAGCGGCTGGCCGGGTGATCAATCAACGGTTGGCGAAATACATCGTCACTTCGAAGCCAATGCGCAGATCGGTAAACGCGGGTTTAGTCCACATGGGTCATTCCTCTTCTTGTGCCGGGTGATTCCGGTAGAGCCATTAATGCACGGGGCATCGAGTGCCCGAATGCTACTTTCGAAGGAGTTGGCGGGGTGATTTGGTAGGGGGTGTTGCGCGGTCACTGGCATCACACAAACCCCATGTAGGAGTGAGCCTGCTCGCGATGAGGTCAGCACATTCAACATTGATGTTGATTGTCGGACCGCTATCGCGAGCAGGCTCGCTCCTACAGGTTTTGCGTCGTGTTCAAGGAATCAGAAGAACCCCAGCGGATTGATGTCGTAGCTCACCAGCAGGTTTTTGGTCTGCTGATAGTGATCGAGCATCATCTTGTGGTTTTCCCGGCCGACGCCGGACTTCTTGTAGCCACCAAACGCGGCGTGCGCCGGGTACAGGTGGTAACAGTTGGTCCACACGCGCCCGGCCTTGATCGCCCGGCCCATGCGGTAGGCGCGGTTGATGTCGCGGGTCCACAGGCCGGCACCGAGGCCGAACTCGCTGTCGTTGGCAATGGCCAGGGCTTCGGCTTCGTCCTTGAAGGTGGTGATACCCACCACCGGGCCGAAGATTTCTTCCTGGAACACACGCATCTTGTTGTGCCCCTTGAGCAGGGTCGGCTGGATGTAATAGCCGCTGGCCAGGTCGCCCTCCAGACGCTCGGCCGCGCCGCCGGTGAGCAGCTCGGCGCCCTCCTCCTGGGCAATGGTCAGGTACGAGAGGATCTTGTCGTATTGCTGCTCGGACGCCTGGGCGCCGACCATGGTCTCAGTGTCCAGCGGGTTACCGCGCTTGATCCTGGCGATCTTCTTCATCACCTCGGCCATGAACGGCTCGTAGATCGACTCCTGCACCAGCGCCCGGGACGGACAGGTGCAGACTTCACCCTGGTTGAAGAACGCCAGCACCAGGCCTTCGGCGGCTTTTTCGATGAACGCGGGCTCGGCGTTCATGATGTCTTCGAAGAAGATATTCGGCGACTTGCCGCCCAGCTCGACGGTGCTCGGGATGATGTTCTCGGCGGCGCAATGCATGATGTGCGCGCCCACCGGGGTCGAGCCGGTGAAGGCGATCTTGGCGATGCGCTTGCTGGTGGCCAGGGCCTCGCCGGCTTCGCGACCGAAGCCCTGGACGATGTTCAGCACGCCCGCTGGCAGCAAGTCGGCGATGAGTTCGGCGAAGATCATGATCGACAGCGGCGTTTGCTCGGCAGGCTTGAGCACGATGCAGTTGCCGGCGGCCAGGGCCGGGGCGAGTTTCCAGGCGGCCATCAGCAGCGGGAAGTTCCACGGAATGATCTGCCCGACCACACCCAGGGGCTCATGGAAATGATAGGCCGTGGTCAGCTCGTTGATCTCGGCGGCGCCGCCTTCCTGGGCGCGGATGCAGCCGGCGAAGTAACGGAAGTGGTCGGCCGCCAGCGGCACGTCGGCGTTCAGGGTTTCGCGCACGGCCTTGCCGTTGTCCCAGGTTTCGGTGACGGCCAGGACCTCAAGGTTCTGCTCGATGCGATCGGCGATTTTCAGTAGCACCAGGGAGCGGTCCTGGGCCGAGGTCTTGCCCCAGGCGTCGGCAGCGGCATGGGCGGCGTCGAGGGCCTTGTCGATGTCGGCGGCGCTGGAGCGCGGGAATTCGGCGATCACTTCACCGTTGACCGGCGAGGTGTTGGTGAAGTACTCGCCATTGATCGGAGCGACAAACTCGCCACCGATGAAGTTGCCGTAGCGCGGCCTGAAGGTAATGACGGCGCCTGGGGTTCCGGGTTGTGCGTAGATCATGGTAGGCCTCTGTCTGGGTCGATGCCTGTCGTGCTGACAGGCGATGAGCCGATACTAGAGAGCCCCGCATGCCAGACGAATGCATCGTTGGCAGGAGGGGCTCTCGTTATTTAGTAGGAGCGAGCTTGCTCGCGATGGTCGTCAACGATGACGCTGGGCACCTGACACCCCTCGGTGTTCTCAGGTTCATCGCGAGCAAGCTCGCTCCTACAGGGGGTATGCGGTGGATTCGGAATCAGTGCTTGGCTACCAGGTCCTTGGGCAGCTTGAAGGTCCAGAGCATGCCGCCCTGGTTGAAGTCCTTGATGCGCTTGGCCACTTCACCGCCCCACAGCGGTACCGCGCCGCCCCAGCCGGAGAGCACCGAAACGTACTGTTCGCCGTCCATTTCCCAGGTGATGGGTGAGCCGAGCACGCCGGAGCCGGTCTGGAATTCCCAGACCTTCTCGCCGGTCTTGGCGTTGAACGCCTGCAGGAAACCTTCAGGCGTGCCGGTGAACACCAGGTTGCCCTTGGTGGTCAGCACCCCGCCCCACAGCGGCGCGTAGTTCTTGTGACGCCAGACTTCCTTGCCGGTTTTCGGATCGATGGCCCGCAGCACGCCGATGTAGTCTTCGTTCAATGGCTTGATGGTGAATCCGGCGCCGAGGAACGCCGCGCCTTTCTTATAGGCGATGCCTTCGTTCCAGATGTCCATGCCCCATTCGTTGGACGGCACATAGAACAACCCGGTGTCCTGGTTGTAAGCCATCGGCATCCAGTTTTTCGCGCCGAGGAACGCCGGTGCTACGAAGACCGAACTGCCCTTGACTTCCGAGCCCGGGGCGCCGGGACGGCTGGCTTCGTTGTAGATCGGCCGGCCGTTCTTATCCAGGCCGGTGGCCCAGGTGATCTTGTCCACGAACGGGAAGCCACGGATGAATTTGCCGTTGGTGCGGTCCAGCACGTAGAAGAAGCCGTTGCGGTCGGCAGTGGCCGCCGCCTTGATTTCCTTGCCGCCTTCGCTGTAGTTGAACGACACCAGCTCGTTCACGCCGTCGTAGTCCCAACCGTCGTGGGGCGTGCTCTGGAAGTGCCACTTGATGGTGCCGTCGTCCGGGTTGAGTGCCAGGCGCGATGAGGAGTAGAGGTTGTCGCCAGGGCGCAGGTGCGAGTTCCACGGCGCCGGGTTGCCGGTACCGAACAGCAGCAGGTTGGTTTCCGGGTCGTAATAGCCGCCAAGCCAAGGGGCCGCGCCGCCGGTTTTCCACAGATCGCCCGGCCAGGTCTTGCCCGCCTCGCCGCCGGAGATGCCGTTCTCCACCGCTTTGCCGTCCTTGTAGACGTAGCCCATATGGCCTTCGACCGTCGGCCGGGTCCACAGCAGATCACCGTTTTTCGGGTCGTAGGCCTCGATCTTGCCCACCACACCGAACTCGCCACCGGCCACGCCGGTAATCAGCTTGCCGTTGATCACCAGCGGCGCGGCACTGATCGAGTAGCCTTCCTTGTGGTCGGCGACTTTCTTGCTCCACACCACCTTGCCGGTGTCCTTGTTCAGCGCCACGAGCTTGGCGTCAAGGGTGCCGAAAATCACCAGGTCGCCATACAGCGCGACGCCACGATTGATCACGTCGCAGCAGGGGCGGATGTCATCCGGCAGGCGCGCGTCGTATTGCCAGAGTTTCTTGCCGGTGCGCGCATCCACGGCGAACACCCGCGAGTAGGAACCGGTCATGTACATCACGCCGTCCTTGACCATCGGCTGCGCCTGCTGGCCACGCTGTTTTTCACCGCCGAAGGAAAACGCCCAGGCCGGTCGCAGCTCCTTGACGTTGTCGACGTTGAGAATATCCAGCGGGCTGTAGCGCTGACCCTGAACGCCGAGGCCGTTGGTCACGACCTGTTCCGGGTTCTTCGGGTCCTGGAGAATGTCCTGGTCGGAAACCCCGGCCAATGCCTGGCCGGACAACAGCATGGCACTGAGTAGCAGGCTCAAGACGAAGGGCTGGCGACGTGCGGGTTGGGTCATGACGGCTTCCTCTGCGGATTTTTGTTATGTCCGGAAAATTTTCCCGGTCTGGTGCAGATTCTTGGGCGCCGCCGCCCTGGCAACAATTGCCCGCAATGAGGAGATTGCTAGTTCCTTGGTACAGGGTGGGAGGAGATGAGTAGCGGATTTTGTGCCAGACACAGGTCCCCTGTGGGAGCGAGCTTGCTCGCGATGAGGTCCTGACAGTCAACATTGATGTCGGCTGATACGACGCCATCGCGAGCAAGCTCGCTCCCACAGGGTGTTCCCACAGGGGTTCTGTGTTTGCTCACTTTTGCGCGTTGGAATCCACCCGCGTCATCCGCTCGCGCTCGTAACGTGGGTACAGGTGACTGACGCTGCGGATCAGTTCGTAGCGGCTCAAATTGATGCTGGCGAAGCGTTCGGGGATGGGGCTGCGGATCATCTCGGCCATGTCGCTGCCATTGGCGGCGCCGTCGCGCATGAGCTGATCGAGCCAGGTCAGGTAATCGCGCATTTGCTCGAAGGGTTGCCGATCACTGGCCACCGGCCCATGGCCCGGCACGATCAGCGTCCAGGGCAAGCCTTGCAGGGTCGCGATGTCCGCCAGCCACACTGACAGCCCTGGACTGTTGGGCGTGGTCAGCGCCCGTTGATAAAACACCAGGTCCCCGGCAAACAGCACGCCGGTGTGCTGGTCGAGAATAGCCAGATCCGCGCCCGTATGCCCACCCAGGCTCAGCAGACGCAAATCGTGATTCCCAAAACTTTTCACGCCGGGTGTCAGCGTCTGAGTCGGCAACAACACTTCGGTGCCACGCATCCAGTCGCCGACCATGCGGTACATATTTTCGGCCATGGCATCGCCTTGCCGGTGCAACAGCTCGGTGGTGCCGGCCAAGGCGCCGATCGGCACGTCGCTGAAGGCTTGATTGCCCAGCACATGGTCCGGGTGGTGGTGGGTCAGCAGCACCTGGATCACCGGCTTGTCGGTGGTGGCGGCAATGGCCTTGCGCATCGCGTCGCCGTAACGCCTGGACGGCCCGCTGTCGATCACCACAACACCGCGTTCGGTGACGATGAACGCAGTGTTGACGATGTTGCCGCCGTTGGCCTTGGCGAAGTTATCGGTGCTGCCTTCCAGCAGCCAGGTGTCCTGGGCGATCTGCCTGGGCTTGAGTGAGTATTCAAGATCGGCCAGGGCCGGCAGACTGACGCTTAACACCATCAACAGGATCCAGCGCATGCCACGCTCCTTGGGGTCACGCTCCTTGAGGTCAGAGGATCGACGCATCGAACTCATTGCCGCTGTTGTCCCGTAGCAGCAGGCGCGTTTGCCCTGCCCCTTCGATGTCGAAGGCCAGGTTGGGGTTTTCACTGACCGCGGGAAACAGCTCCAGCCGGGCCAGCACTTGCTCGCTACGGTCACGCAACTCGGCATGGTTGATGAAGAATTCCGGGATGCCACTGACCATGCCGTTGTCCATGGGATGGGCCACCTGCAAACGCAAACGGCTGAACTCGCCCCGGGGATAACGCCCGCCGAGCACTTCGCCGATGTGTTCCTCCCAGCCCGGCTGGCTGCGTACCACGCTCGGCGCAGTGCAGCCGCCACCTGCCGCGTCGATCAGGGTCGAGCCGACATGCCACAGGCCGTCACGGGTCAACACCGCCGCCCGCAAGGGGGTGGCCTGTTCGATGCGAATGCGCAACGACAACCAGGGCAAAACCGAATTCAGCGGCTGGAAGTCGACGATTTTCGGCAAAGGGTTCAGCTCGGCCCAGGCGAGGATTTTCACCACCTCGCCGTTGAACGCCCGGGCGTCGATTTCCAGCGGCACCTGCCGGGCATCTTCGGCAAACGGCGGCGCCAGCAACTTGACCCGATCATCGAAAACGAACGGCGCATTGCCAAGAAACTGCTGGTGATAGAACGTCCACATCACCGATGGCACCGGGTCTTTGCCGGGATCGATTTCGGCGGCCTGTGCCGCCAGGCTTAACCAGCAGGCCAACAGACAACTCCTTCGCCATTTCATCGCCTGCTCCTTATTGATACATCTCGGGCACGTCGTAACGCAGGCCGTAATGGCCGTAGATGGTCTTCACCGCGCCCTCGCGAATCAGGCCTTCGAGCGCCTCTTCCACGGCATAGGCCAGTTGACGGTTGCTTTCGTGCACCGCCATGCCGATCTCCCAGAGCTGCTTGCCCATGTTCGGATAGGCGTTCTCAGCCAGTGCCACTTGCGGGTCGGCCGCTTCATGCACTTGCCAGTCGATCTCGCCGCGCATGGCCATCACCGCGTCGACCTCACCGGCCTTCATCGCGGCAAACGCCTGGGGCACGCCGGGATAGTGATGGGTCTTGCCGGCGAGCATGCCGTTGAACACCGAGGTCAGGTAGAACGACGGTATGCTGTCGACTTCGACACCAATCGGGTGTTGCTCGAACACCGCGACGCTGGCGACCTTGTCCAGCCGCCGACGGTCATAGGCCACCTGCCATTGTTCGTTCTGGTACGGACCGAACATCACCACGTGGCCATTTTCCAGTTCGCCGAACTCGTTGCGCTTCTGCGCGTAGTCACGGTCATAGGGCACGCGCATCATCAGGTCGGCCAGTTGCTGGTTGTGCAAGGCACTGGCACGCCAGATGTAATCGCGCAGGTCGTCATCAAGCTTTTCTCCCGCCGGCGCCCAGATCAGCGTCAGGCGCACGCCGAGCGCCTTGGCCAAGGCTTCGGCGAGTTCGACATCGACACCCTGGGGCTTTCCGGCGCTTTCAAAGCTGTAGGGGGCGAAGTCCTTGTAGACCGCCACCTTCAGCTCCCCGGCGGCGATCATTTCGTCGTAGTTGCGAACCTGCGCCTGCGCCGGCTGGCAGCACAGCCACAGAGCGCCGATCAACACCGCGAGCAGGCGCATGGGTCACTCCTCGACGTGCACAGTGTCCAGATAAGTGCGCACCGCCCACAGGGCTTCCTGGCTCAGGTAGTCGGCCATCTTCGGCATGTACACCCGACCGTCGCGCACCGCGCCATGGCGCACCCGTTCGGCGAACCATTCATCGCCCGCCTCGCCGACATCGAGCATGCGCAAGTCAGGGGCGATACCGCCGGACTTGGCTTCCAGGCCATGACAGGCCGCGCAATTCTGGGTGTAGGCCGAGGCACCGATTTCCACTGCCTTGTCGTGTTCCGCAGCGGTGCGATACGGGTTCACCGCGGCCCAGCCATCGGCATCGAGTTGCACACCGGCGTCCTTGATCGGGGTCAGCCCCGGGGTCGCCACGGCCTGTGGCACCACGTTGCCGTGGGCCCAGGCGGAACCTGCGCTGATAAGACCGGCCAATAGCCCGGTCACGAGCAAGGCGTTGCGTTTTGTTGTCATTGTTATGCCCTCTGGATTGCACGCAAAACCTCTTGGCAGAGGCTATGGCAGCCATCTTAGAAACGGCATCGCGCTCACCCCATGCTGCTTTGGTGGTCGCCAGCTAGTCCCTTGGTAGTAAGGCGCTGGATGGACACCACCGGTACTTTCTGCATATTTCCTCACCATCACGGGCTACCTAAGCTGGCGCTACCTGTAATGGAGTGCCCTATGCGCCAGCTTGCCCCTTACGCCCTGATCTACCTGCTGGCGATTGCCTGCGCCGCCGGCCTGGCCACCCAGAGCCAGGCGGCGGATGCACCTTTGCAGGTGCGCATCGGCTATCTGGGTTATCGCCCCGACCCAGGCCCGTTGCTGTCGAACGTCATCCCCGAGCCCACCGATGCCGGGCTGCGCGGTGCCGAACTGGCGATCACCGACAGCAACAGCACCGGGCGTTTTCTCAACCACGGCTACAGTCTGTTCAGCGCCAGTGTCGACAGCCCCGAGGCCTTGCTCGAAGCGGCAAAGGTGCAGCATGAACAAGGCCTGCGCCTGTTCGTGGTGAACGCACCTGCCACCAGCCTGCGCCAACTCAGTGCCGCACTGCCCGACAGCCTGCTGTTCAACGCCGGCAGCCCGGACGACAACTTGCGCACCTCCGATTGCCTGCCGAACGTGCTGCACACCTTGCCGAGCCGGGCGATGCTCGCCGATGCACTGGCGCAGTTTCTGGTGCTGCGCAAATGGCAGCGAGCGCTGCTGATTGTCGGCCCGACGCCGGACGATCAAGCCTATGCCGCCGCCCTGCGCCGCGCCGCCAAGCGCTTCGGCTTGCAACTGGTGGCGGAAAAAACCTGGAGCTTCGACAACGACCAGCGACGCAGCGCCCAGGCCGACATGCCGCTGTTCACCCAGACCGCCGAGTACGACGTGGTACTGGTGGCCGATGAACGCGGCGACTTCGGTGAATACGTGCCCTACCAGACCTGGTACCCGCGCCCGGTCGCCGGCACCCAGGGCCTGACCCCGGTGGGCTGGCACAAGACCGTGGAAACCTACGGTGCCGCGCAGCTGCAAAAGCGCTTTGAAGCCCTGACCGGGCGCTGGATGAATGACCGCGATTTCGCCGCCTGGATGGCCGTGCGCAGTATCGCCAGCGCCGTGAGCAAACTGCGCCAGGCCGAGCCGATGGCGATCCGTACGCTGGAAATCAGCGACCAGTTGCCCCTCGACGGTTTCAAGGGCCGCAAGCTCAGCTACCGGCCGTGGAACGGCCAGTTGCGCCAGCCGATTCCCATTGTCCAGCCCCGGGCGCTGGTCAGCACCTCACCCCAGGATGGCTTTCTGCACCCGTTCAACGAGATGGACAGTCTGGGTTACGACAAGCCCGAGGTCAGCTGCCGCTTTCCCTGATCCGATCATCACAACAACAAGGAATCCGCCATGCGCCGCACCCTGCTCTGCCGCTCCCTACTTTCCTGGGTCATGCTGCTCGCCGCTGGCCATGCCGTTGCCAGCACTGCCTGGGTCTCCAACGAAAAGGACAACAGCCTGAGCCTGATCGACCTGCAGACCCTGCAAGTCACCGACACCCTGCCCGTCGGCCAGCGCCCCCGCGGCCTGCTGCTGTCCCATGACAGCAAGCTGCTGTACATCTGCGCCAGTGACTCGGACCGGGTCCAGGTGATGGACGTGGCCACGCGCAAGATCATCAAGGAACTGCCCTCGGGCAAAGACCCCGAGCAATTCGCCCTGCACCCGAACAATCGCTGGTTGTACGTCTCCAACGAAGACGATGCGCTGGTCACAGTGATCGACACCGAGACCTCCAAGGTACTCGGCCAGATCAACGTCGGTGTCGAACCCGAAGGCATGGCGGTGAGCCCCGACGGCAAATGGGCGGTCAACACCAGCGAGACCACCAACATGCTGCACTGGATCGACACCGGCACCCAGACCCTGGCCGACAGCACCCTGGTGGACCAGCGCCCGCGCTTCGTCGAGTTCTCCCCCGATGGCGCCCGGCTCTGGGCCTCGGCGGAAATCGGCGGCACCGTGACCATTCTCGATGTGGCCAGCCGCACCGTGCTCAAGACCCTGAACTTCCAGATCAAGGGCGTGCACCCGGACAAAGTCCAGCCGGTCGGCATCAAGCTCAGCGCCGATGGCAAGTACGGCTTCGTTGCACTGGGCCCGGCAAATCATGTGGCGGTGATCGATGCCAAAACCTTCGAGATTCTCGATTACCTGCTGGTGGGTCGACGGGTCTGGCAGATGGCGTTCACCCCGGATCAGAAGCAATTGCTGGCCACCAACGGCGTCAGCGGCGATGTCTCGGTGATCGATGTCGACAGCCTCAAGGTCAGCAAATCGGTGAAGGTCGGGCGCTATCCCTGGGGCGTGGTGGTGACGCCATGAACGCCCTTGAAGTCAGCGACCTGAGTTTCGTCTACGGTGCTCGAGAGGCATTGCGCAAGGTGAGTTTCAGCCTGGAACCCGGGCGTTTCGCCGCGCTGCTGGGGCCAAATGGCGCCGGCAAGTCGACCCTGATTGCCCTGCTGACCCGGCTCTATGATCTGCAGCACGGCGAGATCCGCGTCGGTGGCAATTCATTGCGCAGCGCCGCACGCCCGGCACTCAGGCAATTGGGCGTGGTGTTCCAGCAAAGCACCCTGGACCTGGACCTCAGCGTCGAGCAGAACCTGCGCTATCACGCCGCATTGCATGGCCTGTCCCGGCGTCAGACCGACCTTCGGGTCGACGCCGAACTGGACCGCCAGGCCCTGACCGACCGCCGTCGCGAACGGGTGCGTGAACTCAATGGCGGCCATCGCCGCCGGGTGGAAATTGCCCGCGCCCTGTTGCACGAGCCGCGCCTGTTGCTGCTCGATGAAGCCAGTGTCGGCCTCGACCCGGCGAGTCGCCTGGCGCTCAACCAGCACATCCGCAGCCTGTGTCGCGAGGAGCGCATCAGCGTGCTCTGGACCACCCACCTGCTCGACGAGGTGCAGCCCAGCGATGACTTGTTGATCCTGCATCAAGGCCGGCTGGTGGCCAGCGGACAGGCCGATGCCCTGAGCCTGGAACACGGCGGTGACCTCGGTTCGGCCTTCACCCGCCTGACAACATCAGGAGCTGCCCGATGAACGCTTACTGGCAATGCTTTAGCGGTATCGTGCTGCGCGAATGGCTGCGCTTTGTGCTGCAACGCACGCGGTTTCTCAGCGCCCTGGTGCGGCCGCTGCTGTGGCTGCTGGTGTTCGCCGCCGGTTTTCGCGCAGCGCTGGGGATCGCAATCATCGAACCCTACGACACCTACATACCGTACGAGGTCTACATCATTCCCGGCCTGGCCTGCATGATCCTGCTGTTCAACGGCATGCAGGGCTCACTGTCGATGGTCTACGACCGCGAGATGGGCAGCATGCGCGTGCTGCTGACCAGCCCCCTGCCCCGCACCTTTCTGCTGTGCAGCAAACTGTTGGCCACGTCGCTGATTTCGCTGTTGCAGGTGTATGCGTTCCTGGCGATTGCCTGGGTCTACGGCGTGCGGCCACCGGCCATGGGGCTGTTGCTGGCGTTGCCGGCCCTGCTGCTGGTGGCGTTGATGCTCAGCGCACTGGGCCTGCTGCTGTCGAACGCGATCCGCCAGCTGGAGAACTTTGCCGGGGTGATGAATTTCGTGATCTTCCCGCTGTTTTTCCTGTCGTCCGCGCTGTATCCGCTGTGGAAGATGCGCGAGGCCAGCGAGTGGCTGTATTGGCTATGCGCGGTGAATCCCTTTACCCATGCGGTGGAGCTGGTGCGTTTCGCCCTGTATGAACGCTTCAATCCGCTGGCGCTGGCGGTGTGCACGGGGCTGACACTGCTGTTCGCGTTTCTCGCCGTACTGACCTTCAACCCGCAGCATGCGGCCCTGCGCAAAGCCAGCTGATTACCCCACAGGAGGATCTTCATTGAACAGGGTGAAATTACTACTTTAGTACTGGTTTCCCTGTCTATCGTCGCATTCCCAAAGCCCCCCGACTGGCATGTAATAGGTCCATAACTATAAGGACTGAACCCATGCCGCGTGCCCGACGTTGCCTATTGCGCCCTGCTTTCGCCGCCCTGTCGCTGGGCCTGCTGCTGAGTACCGCGCAGGCCGACACAGCGCTGTTCTCCACCGACGGCTATCGCATCGGCCTGTACCGCAGCCCGACACCCGACCAGCTGCAAGGCGCAACCATCATCGACACCCCCGCCCTGCAAACCCTGCTCAACCAACCCCCACGCCCGGTGCTGATCGACGTCTACCGCCGTCAGTGGCTGCAAGGGCAATTCATCGAGGACCAGCCCCATGAAAACCTGCCCGGCAGCCATTGGCTGGCCAATACCGGGGACGGTGACCTGACGCCGCAATGGCAGGACTATTTCGCCGCCAACCTGAAAAAGCTGACCGCCGGCGACCCGACGCAACCGCTGGTCTTCTATTGCCGCTCCGACTGCTGGTTGAGCTGGAATGCGGTCAAGCGCGCAGCCACCATGGGCTATAAGACGCTGTATTGGTATCGCGATGGCCTGGACGCCTGGCAAGCGGCCAACCTGCCGGTTTCGCCCGCCCGGCCCGAACCCTTTCCCTGAGCTTTACGCGTGCGTGTTGTTGCCACACCATAATCAAAATAATGAGGTGAAAGGCCATGTACAAAATTCTGATTGCCGACGATCACCCGCTGTTTCGCGAAGCCATCCACAACGTCATCAGCGACGGTTTTGCCGGCAGCGAAGTGATGGAAACCGCTGACCTGGACAGCGCCCTGGCCCTGACCCAGGAACACGACGATCTGGACCTGATCCTGCTCGACCTGAACATGCCCGGCATGCACGGGCTCAATGGCCTGATCAACTTGCGTAACGAGGCACCGACCATTCCGGTGGTGATTGTCTCCGCCGAGCAGGACAAACAGATCGTGCTGCAAGCCATCACCTACGGCGCGGTGGGCTTTATCACCAAGTCTTCACCCCGCACCCAGATGACCGATGCCATCCAGCAGATTCTCAACGGCAATGTCTACCTGCCCCCGGACATCATCCGCACCGCCAAAAGCAGCACCCACCGGCGGAACGACACCCCGAGCTTCCCGCCCGAACTGCTCCAGGCCCTGACCCGCAAGCAACTGCAGGTACTGGAACGCATGACCAAGGGCGAATCGAACAAGCAGATCGCCTACACCCTGGAAATCGCCGAGACCACGGTCAAGGCCCACGTCTCGGCGATCCTGCGCAAGCTCAACGTGCACAACCGGGTGCAGGCGATCCTGAGTGCCGGGGATATTGATTTCGGGTCTTATCTGCGGCGTTGATTCAAGACCGCAGCGCTGCCATCGTCGGATCGCCGCCCGGAGCAAGCTCGCTCCCACAGGTACGATGCAGTCCCTGTGGGAGCGAGCTTGCTCGCGATGACGTCAGTTCAAGCGCCACCCACCTCAAGGCCGGCCAAGCAAATGACTCATCGCGGTCTTGAGCTTCATCGGCCGCACCGGTTTGTGCATCAGGGTGTGCCCCAGTTCGCGGATCTGCTGTTTGAGTTCGTTGCTGTAGTTGGCCGTGATCATCATCGCCGGAATCGGTGACGCGCGCCGGGCATTGATCCGGGCCACGGCGTCGACACCGTTGCGATCGTTGTCCAGGTGGTAGTCGGCGATCAGCAGGTCGGCCTTGGCGTGGTCGTTGTCCACTTGCCGCGCCAGGTCCTCCTCCGACAGCGCCGTCACCACCCGACACCCCCACCCCTCCAGCAAGGTGCGCATGCCGGCACAGATGGTCGCGTCATTGTCCAGCACCCAAATCCGCGCTCCACGCAGGCGCTCCAGCATCGGCTCGCTCATCTGCAACGCCGGCTGCGGCTTGGGCGCGGTGGCGCTCAACGGTACTTCGACCGAGAACATCGAGCCCCGGCCCGGCCACGAACGCACATGAATGCGATGCCCGAGGATGCCGGCAATCTTCTCGACGATCGCCAGGCCCAGGCCCAGGCCGCGATCCTGATCGGGTCGCTGTACATCACCGCGCTTGAACTCCTGGAAAATCTCCTCCAGGCGATGCTCGGCAATGCCCATGCCGCTGTCCCAGACTTCGATCGTCAGGCACTGGTGATGCCGCCGGCAACCGAGCACCACGCGGCCACTGTAGGTATAGCGAATCGCATTGCTCAGCAGGTTGCGCAGAATCCGCGCGAGCAACTGGATGTCGCTGCGCACCAGCGCCGAACAGCCGATGAAGTGCAGTTGCAGGCCTTCACTGCGCGCCACCTGGGTGTATTCGGCGGCCAGGTTGTCCAGCAGTTCACTGAGGGCGAACGGTGCAATGTCGGCCTTGATCACCCCCGCATCGAGCTTGGAAATATCCACCAGGGTGCCGAGCAGGTTCTCCACGTCTTCCAGGGAATTGCTCACGTTGCGCACCAGAGTCTCGCTGGACATCGGCTCGCGCCGTTCCAGCAAGGCACTGGTAAACAGGCGCGCGGCATTCAACGGTTGCAGCAGGTCGTGGCTGACGGCGGCGAGGAACTTGGTTTTCGACAGATTGGCCTGCTCGGCTTCCTGCTTGGCCTCGCGCAAGCGTGACTCGACCAGGCGCCGCTCATCGATCTCGCGCAGCAGCTGGTCGTTGAGGGTAGTCAATTCCGCTGTGCGCTCGCGTACCCGCAGCTCCAGGTTCTGATAAGCCTGGTGCAGCGCCTCGGCGGTGCGGCGGCGTTCGGTGATGTCGCGGATCAGCACGAAAATCCCCACCACCTCGCCACTGGCCAGACGGTTGGGCACATAGGAGCGCAGCATGTAGCGCTCCTGGTTGTTGACGTTGGTTTCGGCGAACTCGAAGGTCACGCTCTCGCCCGCCAGTGCCCTGGCCACGTAGGACTCCAGCCGCTGGTAATGCTGTTCGCTGTGCACTTCGCGCAGGCTCTGGCCGAGCATCACGCCGCGGGGCCAGCAGTACCATTCTTCATAGACCTTGTTGGTGAACTCGTAGACCAGGTCGGCATTGAGGTAGGCAATCAATGCCGGTACGTGATCGGTGATCAGGCGAATCCAGTGTTCGCTTTCACTCAGCGCTTCGGCGTGCTGGTAGCGCTCGGTAATGTCGGTGAAGGTGTTGACGAAACCGCCGGTGGGCAACGGATGGGTGCGGATTTCCAGGACCCGGCCATCGTACAGACGCTGCTCGCATTCGCGCACCGGTCGCCCGTTGCCATCGCGACTGGCCGGGGTCAAAAGGTTCAACTCGCTGTCGGCGATCACTTCGGCAAACGGGCGATGGGCAGCCACCGGCGCCAGGCCGCTCAATTCCAGGAAACGCCGGTTCCACAATTCCAGGATGCCCTCGGCGCTGACCATCGCCACCCCTTGGGACAGGTTGTCGACCGCCCGTTGCAACAGATGCGACTTCTGCGCCACCGCCTGCTCACGGCGTACGGTTTCGCTGAGCTTGACGTCGGTAATGTCGGTGAACAGAATCACCCGCCCACCTTCCTGGGTCGGCCGCTCGCTGACTTGCAGCCAGCGCCCGTTCTGCAGGCGGTAAAGCAGGTTTTCGTCGGCATGCCCGCGCGGCTCTTCGGTGAACAGGCCGTTGTTCATCATCAACCGCTTGACCTCGGTCAGGCGCATGCCGGCGTTGATCCGCACCCGGCTGTTGCTCCAGAACGCCTTGAAGCGACTGTTGAACAGCACGATGCGCTGCTCGGCGTCGAACAGCACGAAGGCGTCTGAAATACTTTCGATGGCGTCGATCAGGTGTTGATGCGCCGTTTCCGCGCGCAAGCGGGCTTCGCTGAGCAAATGATTACCGGCCTTGAGTTCGGCCATGGCCTGGTTCAGGGCATCGGTGCGTTCGCGCACTTGCTCGGCCAGCACCACCGAATGCTGGAATGCCGCGTACGGATCGTTGCCGCGGGTCACCCCGGACTCGACCCGTTCGATCAGTGCGCCATTGATGCGCTGCAGTTTATGGTTTTCCAGGCGCAGCCTGGCCAGTTCGGCCTGCAGCTCAGCGATGTCCGGGGGCACGGCCACGGGCAATGGCAACGCCGGTGAAGGTCTGGTTGATGTGCATGCCATTGAACTGTTCTCCATAGGTGTTGAAACCCATCACCCGTTGCTCACGCAAAAACGAGCCGATCTGATCGAGGCTGCCGTCGTCTTCGAGTTCCAGACGCCGCAGGAAACAGTCGCAACCGATGGTCAGCAGCAAATCGCCCAGGCGCTCCTGCAACCCTTCGAACAGGCTCTGCAGGTTCGGCAGCATCGGCCCCGGGGTCATGGCGGTGAGGACGATGCCGTTTTCCACGGCGCAGTAGAAACTCAGGCTCAGGTCCGGATGCACCTGCTGGATGGCCCGCACGTAGTACTGCTGGTTGATCCGCACTGCCAACGGGTGCGCGGCGAAGACCCGGTGATCGAGCTGCGCCACCGGCACGCCGATGTGCCGGGCGTACTCGGCGGCAGCCGGCTCGGCATTGAGTTCGAAGACCCGCCGTGAGGCGCTGTCGGCTCCGGTGACCACCAGCTTCTCGGCGCGGGGCAGCACGTGGTGGGTGGTGAACACTTCGAAATCCAGCCAGGTATTGACCAGCACCACCACGGCCGCACCGCTGTGGAACTCGCCATCGAAGTACACATGGGTATGGGTCAGGTAGTTATCGTCGCCGGCCGAGCCGCCGAAATGCGGAATGTCGCCCAATGCCGCGCTCAAGGCCGCCAGGACCATTTCTTCGCGGCTGGACAGGCCATCGAGCAGGGTCAGGGCAAAGCTGTTGCCCTTGATCGGAGCCAGGGTGTTGCTGCGACAGCCACTGACCAGGCGCTCGACCATTTGCTGGGCGTCGATCAGGCTGAAGTGCTCCATCTGGTCGATCAGCTCGATCGCGATGGAAAAGTGCCGATGATCGAAACCCACCGCCGTCACGCAATTGCGCCCGTAGCCCAGCGGGGTGATTTCCCCGGCGCTGGTGCAGCCCGCCAGGCGAATGCCGCCGAAGCTTTGCTGCAGGGCCTGGCCCAGCGCCTGCAAGTCGTACTCGGCGGAACAGAAGAACAGCACGAACCCCAGGTGCGGATGCAACAACTGTCTGGCCAGTTCCTGCGCGACCTGCCGGGCATCGGTGGCCTGGGACATTGCACTGACGACGCCTTCGCTCTGCTGCATCCTTACCTCCCGCAGGTGCGTGTGTATGAGGCACGAGTGTACGAAGTCTGTGGGGTGCGACGAATGCTACTTGGGTAGCGGGTAGCCGCTTCGATGGGATGAGACGGTTGGCGACCCTCGCCGCGATGCGCACGGCCAGGGCCACCTCCCGGGGTTACCAGGTCAGCACCGCACCCACGGCAAAGGTGTCGGTGTCTTCGTTCTGCTCGCTGGTGTCGTGGCCGTTGATTTCGAACTGGTTGTACTCGGCCACCAGCTTGAGGTTGTCGTTCACGTCATGGAACAACGCGATGCCGCGGGTCTCGTAGTCTGCGCCGCTGCCGACCACGCCATTGCCATCGTCATTGGTCTTGCCGTAGGACAAGGCCAAGCGGTTCTTGCCCAGTTTGTAGGAGCCCTGCAACAGGTAGCCGTCGCTGTCGACGTTGCGCAGGGTCGGCTCGCCGGCATTGTTGGTGAAAAACGGGTTGATGCCCTTGGCCTGGAAACCGGACCCGGTGAGGGACAAGCCGCCCATCTTCGCCTGCACGCCATAACCGACACCCTTGGAGGTGACGGTCTCGACCGTGGAATCGGTGTTGTCCGAGGTCTGGTAGCTGCCGTTGACCCAGCTGTAGATCTTTGCCCCGGCCAGGTCGAACTGATAGGTGACTTCGCTCTCGGTACGCGGGTTTTCCTGATAGGCCTTGCCCGTCGGGCTGCTGTCGTTGGTGTCCACCGGGTCCATGATGCCGACCGCCACACGCAGACCGTCCATCACCGGGGTGCGATAGGTGATCTGCGAGGTCGGGAACGGATACGGGTAACCGGTGCCAATGTTGCCGAACGACACCCCGCCGCCATCCACCAGCCCCAACGTATCGCTGACCTGGCCGTAACCGGCGAGCATTTCGTCGAGCAGGATGTTGGAACGGGCGAACAGCCCGAAGTCTTTGCCGATCAGCACTTCGCCCCATTGCGGGTTGGCCACGGTGCCGAAGAACTGCCGCACATCGATGGCGGTGTCGGTGCCGTTGGTTTGGCTGTCGTTGATGGTGACCCAGAACGAGGCGCGGGCACCGAGCTTGAGATCGTCTACCTGCTTGCCCATGTTGAACCCCAGGTAGTTGGGCAAAAAGCCCATCTTGACCCGCGACTGCCGACGGTCGAACTGCTCGCCGGCGCGGTCGACATCGCTGTTCACGTAGAAGGCGTTGATGTAGCCGTCGGTGGAGAACGTGGTCTGGTCCTTGTCGTACAGCATGATATCCGCCTCGGCCAGCGGGCTCAGGCCAAGGGCAGACAGGCTGGCGATGAAGGCAGGCAGAAAACGATGCGTGACGTTCTTATTGTTGTGCATGGCGCGCTCCGAAACGGGGGACTAAATGTCGGAGGCGATTATCGAAACCTGACCGGCGGCGCCATACGCTGCCTTGGGGCTGGTTTTGAAGTGCTTTGGAATGGGCGGCTGTGCGCGACAACTAAGACGTACGACCGCTTGTCGGCAGGGCAAGCCACTAAAGTTGTAAAGAACCGCTTTCCGTAGGAGCCGGCTTGCCGGCGAAGACGCACTTGAAGCCCCCTTCGCCGGCAAGCCGGGCTCCTGCAAGTCAAGCGCTCGCTTTTATCAGCATGTACACGGCGACCCCGAAACAGATGCTGGCGAACCCGACCTGCAACGCCCGCGCCGGTACCTGGGCGCAGAGCTTGCGGCCAACGATCATGCCGGCAATGCTGGCGCCGATGAAGATGGCGCCGACGCTGTCGATGCGCACGCCGGCCTGGAACGCGCCGATCACGCCGATGGCCGAAATCAGGCTGATCACCATCAGCGACGTGGCGATGATCCCGCGCATCTGCACATCGGTCAGTTGCTTGAAGGCCGGGACGATCAGAAAGCCGCCACCCACCCCCAGCAACCCCGACACCACCCCCGTCACCGCACCCAGTGCGGCGAGGGTCGCGGTGCATTTGGCGGTCCAGGAAAAGCGCCCGGTCTGTTGATCGAGCATGCAGTTCTTCTGGCCCCAGTTGGCGTGACCGTGATCGCTGGGGCCCTCGTCCTTGCGCTCGCGGCGCAACATCCGCCCGGCTACCACGACCATCAGCAGGCTGAACAGGATCATCAGGATCTTTTCCGGCAACTGATGGGCGAAGTAGATGCCCAGCGGCGAAAACACCGCGCCCAACGCCGCGATCAGCAGCGCCGCGCGATACCGCACCAGGCCATGGCGCAAACCGTCGATGGCGCCGACCGCTGCCGCACTGCCCACCGCGAACAACGCCACCGGAGCGGCCTGGGTCATGCTCCAGCCCAACCCCAACACCAGGGCCGGGACCGCAAGGATACCGCCACCGGCGCCAGTCAAGCCGAGCACCAACCCCATCACTACGCCAAACAGACTTGCCAGCAACATAGGGAGTTCTCAGTTGTGCCGGGAGTCGGGTTCGATCACGGTGATGTTCAGATGCGGGCTACGCTTGAGCAGGCTGGCGACAAGGCCGATACCCGCTGTGCCGCCGCCGATGACCACGATATCTGCACTGATGGATGGGCCCCAGTGTTGATCGTTCATTGCTTGTTCCTTTTGCTGCACGCAAGGATTTACGAGTCAAACCAAAAACTTGTGGGAGCGAGCTTGCTCGCGATGACGGTTGGTCTGCCAACATTTATGTTGAATGTGCCGACGCCATCGCGAGCAAGCTCGCTCCCACAGGTTCGGTGTGTTGAATAGGTTCAGGGTTGAACCCAGCTTTTAAGCACGGCCCCGCAATACAGCCCGGAGAGGGTTTTCATCACCTGAATCACTTCGTGACTGGCGAGACCATAAAAAATGTACTTGCCTTCACGACGGGTAGCGACCAGTCCTTCATCGCGCAGGATGCCCAATTGCTGGGACAGGGTCGGTTGGCGCACACCGGTCATTTTTTCCAGCTCGCCTACGTTGCGCTCACCCTGGGTCAGCTGGCACAGGATCAACAGGCGATCCTCATTGGCCAGGGCCTTGAGCAGCGCACACGCCCTGGAGGCCGAGGCGCGCAGTTGGGCGACTTCACATTCGGTCAGACTGGATTGCATTTGCAGGATGCCTTCAACGTCACTTAAGCTGTGAACATTATGTTTTTATATAAAGTGTTGCAACCCATGACTGACTTTTCTACCCCTGCACAGGTTCGTGTCCATGCCCGCGCTGATTGAAGCTTTCCTCGACCCTGCCTCCTCGACCTACAGCTACGTGGTCTACGAGGCGGATGGAGGCCAGTGTGCGATTGTCGACCCCGTGCTCGATTACGACGCAGCCTCCGGGCGTACCGCGACCACCCAGGCCGACAAAATCATCGCCTTCGTCCACGCCCGTCACTTGCAGGTGCAATGGCTACTGGAAACCCACGCCCACGCCGATCACCTGTCCGCCGCTCCATACCTGCGCGGGCAGCTGGGCGGCAAGATCGCCATTGGCGAGTCGATCAGCAAGGTGCAGGACGTGTTCAAGGCGCTGTTCAATCTGGAGCCTGCCTTTTGCGTCGACGGATCGCAGTTCGATCACCTGTTCGCCCCCGACGAATCGTTCATGATCGGCAATCTCAAGGCGACTGCCCTGCACGTGCCCGGTCATACCCCGGCGGACATGGCCTACCTGATCGGCAACGATGTGATCCTGGTCGGCGACACGCTGTTCATGCCGGACGTGGGCACCGCCCGCTGCGACTTTCCCGGCGGCAATGCCAACCAGATGTACGCCTCGATCCACAAGCTGCTGGCCTTCCCCGCCAGCGTGCGCCTGTACATCTGCCACGATTATCCGCCCGAGGGACGCGCCCCCGAATGCATGACCACCGTCGGTGAACAGCGCAAAAGCAACATCCACGTGCGCGACGGCATCGATGAGAACACCTTCGTGGAAATGCGCACCCGGCGCGATGCGGGATTGGGGATGCCGACACTGTTGCTGCCGGCGATCCAGGTGAATGTGCGGGCGGGGAATTTGCCGCCGGCCGAAGACAACGGCGTGACCTACCTGAAAATCCCCCTGAACAAACTCTAACCCTGTAGGAGCTGCCGAAGGCTGCGATCTTTTGATCTTCAGCGATCCATCTGTCGCCAGAATCAAAAGATCGCAGCCTTCGGCAGCTCCTACAAAGCGCGATCCTTGATTTTCAGTTACCCAACGTCAGCCCATTCGCCGGCAACGGCAGCGCGGTCTTATAGCGCACCTGCTTGAGCGCAAAGCTCGAGCGGATGTTCGCCACCCCCGGCACCTTGGTCAGAAAGTCCATCATGAAGCGCTCCAGCGACTGGATGGTCGGCACCAGCACCCGGATCAGATAGTCCGGGTCGCCGGCCATCAGGTAGCACTCCATCACCTCGGGGCGGTCGGAAATCGCCTCTTCGAAATGCTGCAGCGCCTCCTCCACCTGCTTCTCCAGGCTGACGTGAATGAACACGTTCACATGCAGCCCCAGCAAGTCGGCATCCAGCAGCGTCACTTGCTCGCGAATCACCCCCAGTTCTTCCATGGCCTTGACCCGGTTGAAACATGGCGTCGGCGACAGGTTCACCGAACGCGCCAGGTCGGCGTTGGTGATGCGTGCGTTCTCCTGAAGGCTGTTGAGAATGCCGATATCGGTACGGTCCAGTTTGCGCATGAGATAAAACCACCTGTTTTTTATGTTTATGCAGGTTTTTTATCTGCAAATGATCTTTAACGCAACGAAACAGAGAGAAATATTCTTCTTGGCCGGGCCTATGATTGTTGTAGGACAAGATTTCTTCTACCGAACGAAATCTGTCAGCTCACTACAAGAAATTCACAAGATCGAGCGTAGAAGCCATGACCCAAGCGTATGAACCGCTGCGCCTGCACGTCCCCGAACCCTCGGGCCGTCCCGGCTGTAAAACCGACTTTTCCTACCTGCATCTGACCGATGCCGGCACGGTGCGCAAACCCCCTATCGACGTTGAACCGGCTGACACGGCTGATCTGGCCCGTGGCCTGATTCGCGTGCTCGACGACCAGGGCAATGCCCTTGGGCCGTGGGCCGAAAACGTGCCGGTGGAGATCCTGCGCAAGGGCATGCGTGCCATGCTCAAGACCCGCATCTACGACAACCGCATGGTGGTCGCCCAGCGTCAGAAAAAGATGTCGTTCTACATGCAGAGCCTTGGCGAAGAAGCCATCGGCAGCGCCCAGGCCCTGGCCCTGAACATCGACGACATGTGCTTCCCGACCTACCGCCAGCAAAGCATCCTGATGGCCCGCGACGTACCGTTGGTCGACCTGATCTGCCAACTGCTTTCCAACGAGCGCGATCCGCTCAAGGGACGTCAGTTGCCAATCATGTACTCGGTCAAGGAGTCCGGTTTCTTCACCATCTCCGGCAACCTCGCCACCCAGTTCGTGCAAGCCGTGGGCTGGGGCATGGCCTCGGCGATCAAGGGCGACACCAAAATCGCTTCGGCGTGGATCGGCGACGGCGCCACCGCCGAGTCGGACTTCCACACCGCCCTGACGTTCGCCCACGTGTACCGCGCACCGGTGATCCTCAACGTGGTCAACAACCAGTGGGCGATCTCCACCTTCCAGGCGATTGCCGGTGGTGAAGCGACCACCTTCGCCGGTCGTGGCGTCGGTTGCGGCATCGCCTCCCTGCGGGTCGATGGCAACGATTTCTACGCGGTCTACGCCGCCTCTGCCTGGGCCGCCGAACGTGCGCGCCGCGGCCTCGGCCCTACCATGATCGAATGGGTCACCTACCGCGCCGGCCCGCACTCGACCTCCGATGATCCGTCCAAATACCGTCCCGCCGATGACTGGAGCCACTTCCCGTTGGGTGATCCGATCGCGCGCCTCAAGCAGCACCTGATCAAGACCGGTCACTGGTCCGAAGAGGAACACGCCGCGGTCAGCGCCGAACTGGAGGCCCAAGTGATCGCTGCGCAGAAAGAAGCCGAGCAGTACGGCACCCTCGCCGGCGGCCAGATTCCGAGCGCCGCGACCATGTTCGAAGACGTCTACAAAGAGATGCCGGAGCACTTGAAGCGCCAGCGTCAAGAGTTGGGGATCTGACATGAACGATCACAACAACAATATCGAGCTGGAAACCGCCATGACCACGACCACCATGACCATGATCCAGGCCCTGCGCTCGGCCATGGATGTGATGCTTGAACGTGACGACAACGTCGTGGTCTTCGGCCAGGACGTGGGCTACTTCGGCGGCGTGTTCCGCTGCACCGAAGGCCTGCAAGCCAAGTACGGCACCTCCCGGGTGTTCGACGCGCCGATCTCTGAAAGCGGTATCGTCGGCACCGCCGTGGGCATGGGCGCCTACGGCCTGCGCCCGGTGGTGGAGATCCAGTTCGCCGACTACGTGTACCCGGCCTACGATCAGATCATTTCCGAAGCCGCGCGCCTGCGTTATCGCTCGGCTGGCGAATTCACCGCGCCGATGACCCTGCGCATGCCCTGTGGCGGCGGCATCTACGGCGGCCAGACCCATAGCCAGAGCATCGAGGCACTCTTCACTCAGGTATGCGGTCTGCGCACCGTCATGCCGTCCAACCCCTACGACGCCAAAGGCCTGCTGATTGCCTCCATCGAAAACGATGACCCGGTGATCTTCCTGGAGCCGAAACGACTGTACAACGGTCCTTTCGACGGCCACCACGAACGCCCGGTAACCCCGTGGTCGAAACACCCCGCCGCACAGGTTCCGGACGGTTACTACACCGTACCGCTGGACGTTGCCGCTATCGCCCGTCCGGGCAAGGACGTCACCGTACTGACCTACGGCACCACCGTCTACGTGTCGCAAGTGGCCGCTGAAGAAAGCGGCGTGGATGCCGAAGTCATCGACTTGCGCAGCCTGTGGCCGCTGGACCTCGAAACCATCACCAAATCGGTGAAGAAAACCGGGCGCTGCGTGATCGTTCACGAAGCCACCCGCACTTGCGGCTTCGGCGCCGAACTGACGGCGCTGGTGCAAGAGCACTGCTTCCACCACCTGGAAGCGCCGATCGAACGCGTCACCGGTTGGGACACTCCCTACCCGCACGCGCAAGAGTGGGCGTATTTCCCAGGCCCGTCCCGAGTGGGCGCGGCGTTGAAACGGGTCATGGAGGTCTGAATGGGCACGCACGTTATTAAAATGCCGGACATTGGTGAAGGCATTGCAGAAGTTGAATTGTCGGTATGGCACGTCAAGGTCGGCGACATGGTCGTCGAAGATCAGGTACTGGCCGATGTCATGACCGATAAGGCGATGGTCGATATCCCGTCGCCGGTGCATGGCAAGGTCATTGCCCTCGGTGGCCAGCCGGGTGAAGTCATGGCGGTCGGCAGCGTGCTGATCAGCATTGAAGTCGAAGGCGCGGGCAACGTTAAGGAGTCGGCGCAACCGGCACCTGTTAAAGAAGCGCCTGTGGCCGCAGCCAAAGTAGAAACCGTGGTTGAAAGCAAACCGGCCGCTGCCCCAGCGCCGAAAGCTGCCGTTTGCCAGGGCCCGATGGTTGCTCGCGAGGCCGATGAGCGTCCGCTGGCCTCCCCGGCCGTGCGCAAGCATGCGCTGGACCTCGGTATTCAGCTGCGTCTGGTCCGAGGCACCGGCCCTGCCGGCCGTGTACTGCACGAAGATCTCGACGCCTACCTGGCTCAGGGTCAGTCGACCGCCTCGGCACCGGTGGCGGCTGCTTACGCCCAACGTACCGATGAACAGCAGATCCCGGTGATCGGCATGCGCCGCAAGATCGCCCAGCGCATGCAGGACGCCACCCAGCGTGCCGCCCACTTCAGTTATGTCGAAGAAATCGACGTCACGGCTGTGGAAGAGTTGCGCGCGCACCTCAACGAAAAACACGGCGCCACCCGCGGCAAGCTGACCTTGCTGCCATTCCTGGTCCGCGCCATGGTCGTCGCCCTGCGCGACTTCCCGCAGATGAACGCCCGTTACGACGACGAAGCCCAGGTCATTACCCGCCTCGGCGCGGTACATGTCGGCGTCGCGACCCAGAGCGATGTCGGCCTGATGGTGCCGGTGGTGCGTCACGCCGAAGCCCGCAGCCTGTGGGACAGCGCAGCGGAAATCGCTCGCCTGGCCAACGCCGCACGCAACGGCAAGGCCAGCCGCGACGAGTTGTCCGGTTCGACCATCACCCTGACCAGCCTTGGCGCCTTGGGCGGCATCGTCAGCACGCCGGTGCTGAACCTGCCGGAAGTGGCGATTGTCGGCGTGAACAAGATCGTCGAACGGCCAATGGTGATCAAAGGCCAGATCGTGATCCGCAAGATGATGAACCTCTCCAGCTCCTTCGATCACCGCGTGGTCGACGGCATGGACGCGGCGCTCTTCATCCAGGCCATTCGCGGCTTGCTCGAACAACCCGCCACTCTGTTTGTGGAGTAACGAATGCAGACTTTGAACACCACGCTGCTGATCATCGGCGGCGGCCCCGGCGGTTACGTAACAGCGATCCGTGCCGGCCAGCTGGGCATTCCGACCATTCTGGTGGAAGGCCAATCCCTGGGCGGCACCTGCCTGAACATCGGCTGCATTCCGTCCAAGGCACTGATTCATGTCGCCGAGCAGTTCCACCAGACCCGGCACCACAACCAGCACTCGGCGCTGGGCATCAGCGTCTCGGCGCCGACCCTGGACATCACCAAGAGCGTCGAGTGGAAGGACGGCATCGTCGATCGCCTGACCACTGGCGTTGCGGCGCTGCTGAAAAAGAACAAGGTCCAGGTTGTTCAAGGCTGGGCCAAGGTCATCGACGGCAAGACCGTTGAAGTCGGCGACACGCGTATCCAGTGCGAGCACCTGGTGCTGGCCACCGGTTCAAAAAGCGTGAACCTGCCGATGCTGCCGATTGGCGGGCCGATCATCTCGTCCACCGAAGCCCTGGCGCCGACCTCCGTGCCCAAGCGCTTGATCGTGGTCGGCGGCGGTTACATCGGTCTGGAGCTGGGCATTGCCTATCGCAAGCTCGGCGCCGAAGTCAGCGTGGTGGAAGCGCAGGAGCGCATCCTGCCGGCCTACGACGCCGAACTGACTCAACCGGTGCACGACGAACTGAAAAAACTCGGCGTAAAGCTTTACTTGAAACATAGCGTTCAAGGTTTTGATTCTTCTAACAATACCTTGCAAGTACTGGAACCAGGCGGCGAGACCCTGAACCTGGAAACCGATCAGGTGCTGGTGGCCGTCGGTCGCAAGCCGAACACCCAGGGCTGGAACCTCGAAGCGCTGAACCTGGACATGAACGGTTCGTCGATCAAGATCGACCACCGCTGCCAGACCAGCATGCGCAACGTGTATGCCATCGGTGACCTGAGCGGCGAACCGATGCTCGCGCACCGGGCCATGGCCCAGGGCGAGATGGTCGCCGAGCTGATCAGCGGCAAGACCCGCGAGTTCAACCCGACCGCCATCGCCGCCGTGTGCTTCACCGACCCGGAACTGGTGGTAGTCGGCAAGACCCCGGACGAAGCCAAGGCCGCAGGCCTGGACTGCATCGTGTCGAACTTCCCGTTCGCCGCCAATGGCCGGGCCATGACGCTGGAGTCGAAAAGCGGCTTCGTGCGCGTGGTCGCCCGTCGCGACAATCATGTGATTGTCGGCTGGCAGGCGGTGGGCGTCGGCGTGTCCGAATTGTCCACGGCGTTTGCGCAAAGCCTGGAGATGGGCGCGCGGCTGGAAGACATCGGCGGCACCATCCATGCCCATCCGACGCTGGGTGAGGCGGTGCAGGAAGCGGCGTTACGGGCCCTTGGGCACGCATTGCACCTCTAGCCCGAACCTGTAGGAGCGACGGTGCGACGATTCGACTCGCTCGCGAAAAACTCAGGACAACGCGGTCACTCAGACGAGGCGCGTTATCGTTGACGTCCATCGCGAGCAAGCTCGCTCCTACAAGGAATGCAATCCGGGCTGCGAAATGGGCCCGGAATGAAGTATTGTTGTCCCCATCCAAAAAACGTCAGAAGCCTTGAACCGTTTCGGCGGTTGTTAAGAGATAGAGGGTGTCATGGGTAACGAAAGCATTAATTGGGACAAGCTGGGTTTTGACTACATCAAGACCGACAAGCGCTATCTGTCGTACTTTCGCAATGGCGAGTGGGACAAGGGCACCCTGACCGAAGATAACGTGCTGCACATCAGCGAAGGCTCCACTGCCCTTCACTATGGCCAGCAATGCTTCGAAGGCATGAAGGCCTACCGTTGCAAGGATGGTTCGATCAACCTGTTCCGCCCGGACCAGAACGCCCTGCGCATGCAGCGCAGCTGCGCCCGCCTGCTGATGCCGCAGGTGGACACCGAGCAATTCATCGAAGCCTGTAAAGCAGTGGTCCGCGCCAACGAGCGTTTCATTCCGCCGTACGGCACCGGCGGCGCGCTGTACCTGCGCCCGTTCGTGATCGGTGTGGGTGACAACATCGGCGTGCGTACCGCCCCCGAGTTCATCTTCTCGATCTTCTGCATCCCGGTCGGCGCCTACTTCAAGGGCGGCCTGACCCCGCACAACTTCCTGATCTCCAGCTACGACCGTGCCGCGCCACAAGGCACCGGTGCCGCCAAGGTCGGTGGCAACTACGCCGCCAGCCTGATGCCGGGTTCCCAGGCCAAGAAAGCGCATTTCGCCGACTGCATCTACCTGGATCCGCTGACCCATACCAAGATCGAGGAAGTCGGTTCGGCCAACTTCTTCGGGATCACCCACGACAACAAGTTCGTGACCCCGAACTCGCCATCGGTACTGCCGGGCATCACCCGTCTGTCGCTGATCGAACTGGCCCGGTCCCGCCTGGGTCTGGATGTGGTCGAAGGCGACGTGTTCATCGACAAACTGTCGGACTTCAAGGAAGCCGGCGCTTGCGGCACCGCTGCAGTGATCACGCCAATTGGCGGCATCAACTACAACGACCACCTGCACGTGTTCCACAGCGAAACCGAAGTCGGCCCGATCACCCAGAAGCTCTACAAAGAGCTGACCGGCGTGCAAACCGGCGACATCGAAGCGCCAGCGGGC
Source organism: Pseudomonas sp. P4_C4 (assembly GCF_056402055.1). NCBI lineage: Bacteria > Pseudomonadati > Pseudomonadota > Gammaproteobacteria > Pseudomonadales > Pseudomonadaceae > Pseudomonas > Pseudomonas sp. P4_C4. The sequence continues at coordinate 55,401 of NZ_JBFUID010000039.1, forward strand.
TGGATCGTCAAGGTTTGATCTGACGCCAGACGCACAAAAGCCCCCCATCGGGTGACCGATGGGGGGCTTTTTGTTTGCATTGCACAGACGAATCCACCGCCCCCTGTGGGAGCGAGCTTGCTCGCGATGACGGCATTGCATTCAACACAGAAACAACCGGAATACCCGTATCGACAGTCAGCGAATGTTCACAAACTCCACCGAACCTGCCGCGATTTGCGAAGTTTTAACATTGCCCTCAACCGCCAACGGCAACTCAAGCCCAAACCGCCCCGCTATCTCCCTGCGCCCCAACGCCGTCAACGCTAACGCGCGACTGTCCAGATCCTGGGTCACCCACTTGCGCTTGAGCGCCGTTTGCAGCAACGCCGCACCCAGCGATCCGCCCAGATGCGGCCGACGCATGCTCCAGTCCAGGCACGGGCAGGCGAAGCGGCGGCGCAAGGTGCTCAAGTCCTGTACCTCGATCCCAAGCCCCTGAAACATTGCCGAACCACTGTCACTCAAGCGATAGGCCTGTTCGTCGGTTTCCTCGAGCCAGCCCGCTTCGAGCATCCGGTCATGCATCAGCACGGCCAGGGTGCCCGCCATGTGGTCGTAGCAGGTGCGGGCAAACTGCAGGCGATCCGGGGTCCGCGAGTTGAATTCCGGCGCAGTGTTCTGGCCGATCACCATCAGCGCCTCCAAGGCCTGGGCCACGCGTTTGTCCGCCAGGCTGTAATAGCGGTGACGTCCCTGAACGTGCAGCCGCACCAGCGCCAGCTCCTTGAGTTTGGCCAGGTGGGCACTGGCGGTCGACGCACTGACTTCGGCCACCGTCGCCAGTTCGGTGCTGGTGCGGGCGTGGCCGTCCATCAGCGAACAGAGGATTTTCGTCCGTGCAGGCTCGGCGATGGCTGCCGCTACCTGCGAGACACCGATGTCGTGTTGTTCTGCGCTCATATTTCGCTCCCGGACGAATCAACGCCCTTTCGGACTGGAGATAGTAGCAACACTTTCCAACAACAAAAGGCTGCGCCCCATGGACCCGATCATCGCTGCGACCCATACCGATCCCTATCCCTACTACGCACGACTGCGTGCCGAAGGTGGGCTGGCTTTTCATCCAGGGCTGAACCTGTGGGTGGCCAGCAGCGCCCGGGTGGTGGCCGCCGTCCTGGCGCATCCCGATTGCCATGTTCGACCGGCGCAGGAGCCAGTCCCCAAGGCGATCGCCGACGGCATGGCCGGCCAGGTGTTCGGCCAATTGATGCGCATGAATGAGGGTGAACGCCAGCGTTGCCCACGGTCGGCGATTGAGCAGGGGCTGAAGTTGATCGATGCGCGGGAAGTCGAGGCCCTGGTCAGCGCCCGATTGATGACCGCGGATGCCGCTGGCCTGTACAACGCCATGTTTCGCGGACCGGTGTGCGTGGTGGCGGCGTTGTTGGGATTCACCCCGGCTCAGGGCCGCGCCATCAGCGAGTTGACGGCGGATTTCGTCGCCTGCCTGTCGCCCCTGAGTGACGCGGCGCAATTGACCGCCGCCCACGCTGCCGCCGAACAAATGAGCAGTTACTGTGTCGAGCTTCTGGCCGACCCGGACAACCACAGCCTTCTGCTTGCAGGCATCCGCCAGCGCTTCGCGTCCGGCGCACCGCAAACGCTGATCGCCAACCTGATCGGCCTGTTCTCCCAGACCTTCGAGGCCACTGCCGGACTGATCGGCAACACCGTGCTGGCATTGATTCAACACCCGTCGTTGCGCAGCGAATCAACCCCTGTCGAAGACCTGCTGGCCGAAGTGCAGCGTTTCGACCCGCCGGTACAGAACACCCGCCGCTTCGTCGCCGCCCCCTGCGAGATTGACGGGGTGCAGCTGAAAGCCGCAGACGTGATCCTGGTGCTGCTGGCCTCGGCCAATCGCGACCCGCAGCTCAACGACAACCCCGACACCTTCCTGCTCGACCACCCGAACCGGCGCAGCTTCACCTTTGGTGCGGGGCGCCATCAATGTCCGGGGCAACGACTGGCGTTATGCATTGCTGGCGCCACCGTCCGGCAAATTCTGGCGATGAAGCCGGCACTGGATCGCCTGACCTGGCATTACCGCCCGTCCGTGAATGGACGGATTGCGCTGTTCAGTGACCGACCGAAAACCGCTCAAGCAGTGCGGTATTCGACGGTCAGGTGAGACAACTCACGGACCGGCGCCAAGCGTTCGCGTTGGCTAGCCAGCTTCAAGTCAATCATCCCGCGTCAGCACTTCCAGCAATTCAATTTCGAAGATCAGGTTCGAATTCGGCGTGATCTTGCCCATGGTGCGTTCGCCATAGGCCAGGTGCGCCGGCACCAGCAACTTGCGCTTGCCGCCGACCTGCATGCCCATGATGCCCAAATCCCAGCCCTTGATGACCCGCCCGGTGCCGATCACGCACTGGAAGGGTTTGCCACGGCTGTAGGAAGAGTCGAATTCGCTCCCGTCCTCCAGCCAGCCACGGTACTGGGTGGTGATCAGCGCGCCTTTGATGGCGGCTTTTCCGTCACCCACTTGCAGATCGATTACCTGAAGCTCGTCATTCATTGAATTCACTCGTATGCTCACTCGCCCTCAAGGGCCTGACGGGCGCCGTTTTCCCAGATTTGCTCTCGATTGGCAACCATTGCCGTCTCCGCGCGCGGCGTTTAAAGCTGTTTACTGAACTAAAATAATCAACAATTACCCGTACGGTTCACCGCCCTGAAGGCCACCCCCGAATGATCCTGCTCTGGACCAGCGTCATCCTTGGTTCAATGACGCTTACCCTGATCGTCGCGCTGGTCTGGCGCGAACGCTCGCTGCACAAGCGGCTGGCGGAGTATCGCGCGATCATCAACAGCCTGTCCGAAGGCCGGAGCATCCACCAGGATGACGACGCCGAGCGCTTCAAACGCAGCCAGTATTTCGCTCGTATCGGCACCTGGGATTGGGATGTCGACACCGACCGGTTGTACTGGTCAGATGCAATTTTCGGCATGTTCGGCTTCAAGATCGGCGAAGTGATGCCCTCTTACGCCCTGTTCTGCTCCTGCGTGCATCCGGACGACCGGCACAGGGTTCGGGCCGGCGAACTGCGTTGCCTGGAAACCGGCGAAAACCATGACGAGGAGTACCGCGTGGTCTGGCTCGACGGAACGATCCGCTGGCTGCGGGAAACCGGCAACGTGGTCAAGAATGACCACAACGAAACGATCAAGATGATGGGCGTGGTACGCGACATCACCGAAGAAAAGGCCTCGGCCAACTACCTCAAGCACCTGGCCCATTACGACCGGCTGACCGGCCTGCCCAATCGCCTGGTGCTCGAAGAGCGCCTGTCCGAAGCGCTGGAACAGGCACGCGCCGGTGCCACGCGGGTGGCGCTGGTGTTTGTCGACCTCAATGGTTTCAAGGCCATCAACGACCGCTATGGTCATGCGGCGGGCGACCGGGTGCTGGTCACGACCGCCACACGGCTCAAGCGCATTCTGCGTGGCACYGACACCGTCGCCCGGATCGGCGGCGACGAATTCGTAGTCATCCTCCAGGACCTGCCCCAAGGTAAAAGCCTGCAAGACGAAGCGCGCACCATCTGCCAGAAAATCTTCGTCGAACTCTCCCCGCCCGTCACCATCGGCAACGACCAGCGCCACATCGGCACCAGCCTCGGCGTCGCCGTGTTCCCCGATCATGCGCCGAGCATCGACCGCTTGCTGCACATTGCCGACCTGGCGATGTATGAGGCCAAGCGCAGCGGGAACAATCAGTATCGGCTGGGCACCGAGAGCGTAGTGCGGGCACATAACGAATAGCGTTTCGTCGACGGGTGCCTGTACCGGTAACTGCACGAGCACGTCCACGAATGCATTGATCCACTTCACACATCAATGCATGCCAACTATGCAATTAACATATCGATCCCCCTGCTCCACTATCCGCCCCAATAAGAACCGTGCGCCGCGTCCAGGCAGCGCACGTCATAAAAGCGGTGGAGTATTTATCGATGACAGCCTCAATCCCGCGCGGACGCTCTCGCGCCAGTGCCATTTTCCGGGTCACCTCGGGCAACTTCCTCGAACAGTTCGACTTCTTCCTTTTTGGTTTCTATGCCACGCAAATCGCTGCCGTATTCTTTCCGGCCAGCAGCGAATTCGCCTCGCTGATGATGACCTTCGCAGTGTTCGGCGCAGGCTTTCTGATGCGTCCGTTGGGCGCGGTGGTGCTGGGTGCCTATATCGATGATGTGGGCCGACGCAAAGGGTTGATCGTGACTCTGTCGATCATGGCCAGCGGCACCATCCTGATTGTGCTGGTGCCCGGCTACGAAACCATCGGCTTGTTCGCCCCGGCCCTGGTGCTGATCGGGCGGCTGCTGCAGGGCTTTTCCGCCGGTGCGGAATTGGGCGGCGTGTCGGTGTATCTCGCCGAGATCGCCACACCCGGCCACAAGGGCTTTTTCACCAGTTGGCAGTCGGGCAGCCAGCAAGTGGCGATCATCGTCGCCGCCGCGCTGGGTTACGCCTTGAACCAGTGGATGGCGCCGAGTGTGATTGCCGATTGGGGCTGGCGGATTCCGTTTTTCGTCGGCTGCATGATCGTGCCGTTCATCTTCCTGCTGCGCCGCAACCTGGAAGAAACCGAAGAGTTCGCCACCCGTAAACACCGCCCGAGCATGGGTGAAGTGTTCCGCACCCTGGGGCAAAACTGGCTGACCGTGTTCGCTGGCATGATGATGGTCGCCCTGACCACCACCGCGTTCTACCTGATCACGGTGTACGCGCCGACCTTCGGTAAAACCGTGCTGCACCTGAGCACGTCCGATGCGCTGCTGGTGACATTGCTGGTCGGCGTCTCGAACTTCATCTGGCTGCCGATTGGCGGAGCCCTGTCCGACCGAATCGGTCGCCGCCCGGTGTTGATTGTCATGGCTGTGCTGGCCATCGCCACCACCTATCCGATGCTGACCTTTCTGGTCAACGCGCCCAGCTTCATCCACATGCTGCTGGTGTTGCTGTGGCTGTCGTTCATCTACGGCCTGTACAACGGCGCAATGATCCCGGCGCTGACGGAGATCATGCCAGTGGAAGTCCGGGTGGCCGGTTTCTCCCTCGCCTATAGCCTGGCCACGGCCGTGTTCGGCGGGTTCACCCCGGCGATGTCGACCTTGCTGATCCAGTACACCGGCGACAAGGCGGCGCCGGGTTACTGGATGAGCTTTGCAGCCCTGTGCGCGCTGTGCGCGACGCTCATGCTCTATCGACGCGCCTCGAACCATCTGCAACCGGTGGCCTCGTGAACCGGCCCTTTATCGAGAACTTGACCATGAAAAAAACCTTCAGTTTTGCCGCCCTTGCGTTGGTGGCCAGTCTGGGCTTGAGCGGCATTGCCCAGGCTGAAGAGATCCGTGTGATGACCTCCGGCGGCTTCACGGCGGCCTACAAGATCCTCGGCCCGAAGTTCGCCGCCTCCACTGGCAACACCCTCGACACCGCACTCGGCCCCTCCATGGGCAAGGCCCCGGAAGCGATCCCCAATCGCCTGGCCCGGGGTGAGCAAGCCGACGTGGTGATCATGGTCGGCTACGCGCTGGACGATCTGATCAAACAAGGCAAAGTCGATCCCGCTTCAAGAGTCGAACTGGCGGATTCGCGCATTGGCCTGGTGGTGCGCGAAGGTGCGCCGAAACCGGATATCAGCAACGTCGAGGGCCTGAAAAAGACGCTGCTCGACGCCAAATCAGTGGCCTACTCAGACAGCGCCAGCGGCGTGTACATCGAGCAGCAGCTGTTCAAGCGCCTGGGGATCGAGGACCAGCTCAAGCCAAAGTCGACCATGGTGCCGAAAATCCCCGTGGGCTCGGTGGTTGCCACCGGTGACTATCAACTGGGTTTCCAGCAGGTCAGCGAACTGTTGCCGGTGCCGGGGGTCAGTTTCGTGGCGAAGATTCCGGAGTCGGTGCAGTCGGTCACCCGGTTTGCCGCCGGCATCCCGGTAGGTGCACAGCACCCGGCCGAAGCCAAGGCACTGCTGGAGTACCTGGCCTCGGCCCAGGCTCAACCGGACGTGAAAGCGACCGGACTGGACTCGGTCAGTCACTGACCGACGGCTGCAGGACTTTCATCTCCACCACCAGCCGTTCCAGCTCCAATGCCGCCGGGGTCAGGGTTCGACCCCGGCGCTTGATCAGACCGACGCTGCGCATCACTTGCGGTTCGGTCAATGGCACCCGCGTCAGGATCGGATGATCCGCCGCCGGCATCGCCATCAACGGCACCGCCGCCACGCCCAACCCGGCCTCCACCAGACCGATCATGGTGGTCACGTGCCGGGTTTCGCAGATGCTCGGCCGCTGCGGCACCACGCCGGTCAGCGCCTGGTCCAGCAGAAAACGGTTGCCCGAGGTTTTATCCAGCGAGATGTAATCCTGCTGATAGAACTCGTCCCTGGTG